>DERU01000010.1:2183-13121 GCA_002361095.1 Lachnospiraceae bacterium UBA3332 | reverse complement strand
CTGGACGGCGTGATCGTGCAGGATTTGGGAGTACTGGAAAGCTGCCGGAAAGCGTTTCCGGGTCTTGCCCTGCATGCCAGTACCCAGATGACCGTCACGGAATCCGAGACGGCGTTGTTTTTGAAAGAACGGGGTGTGTGCAGGGTAGTTCCGGCCCGGGAACTTTCCCTGGAAGAATTAAAGGATATGAAGCGGAAAACCGGTATGGAACTGGAGGTTTTTATACACGGTGCGCTTTGTTACGCTTATTCCGGCCAATGCCTTTTTTCCAGCCTGCTGGGGGGCCGGAGCGGCAATCGGGGAAGATGCGCCCAGCCCTGCAGACAGCCTTATCAGGTATTGGAGGGAAAAAAGGTGGCAGCCGGGGAAAAAACGCCACAGTATCCGCTGAGTTTAAAGGATCTTTGCGCGCTTCCCATTTTGCCAAAATTAATGGATGCCGGCATGGATGCTTTTAAAATTGAGGGAAGAATGAAAGGCCCCGAATATGTGGCGGGGGTGACGGCGCTGTACCGCAAATACATGGATTTGTATGAAACCGGTCCTGACGCTTGGAGCGTGGATCCGGAAGATATGGAACTTTTGTCCTGTCTGTATGTGCGTTCCGGTTTAAGCGGCGGTTATTATGAAAAACATAACGGCAGGGATATGGTCAGTCTGGACAATCCCGGGTATACAAAGACGCCGGAAGCGGTTTTGGATGAAATCAGGAAAAAATATGTGGAAAAAGAATTAACCAAACCGGTCAATCTGTCGATTATGATACAAGAGGGGAAACCTGCAAAACTGTCGGCATCCTGTGAAGATTTCCGTGTGGAAAGGGAAGGGATGGCGTCTGCGGCGGCGCAGAACAGGCCGCTGTCGAAGGATGATGTGTACAGGCAGCTGCAAAAGATGGGAGGATCCCGATTTTTTCTGCAAAAGGCGGAGGTTTGGCTTCCGGATGAGGTGTTTCTTCCGGTCTCCGCTTTGAACGAATTGCGCAGACAGACGCTGGATGCCCTTTATGAGAAAATGACGCGTCCCTGCAAACGGCGCCGGCTAAACGCAGCGCCGCCCGGGGAACCAAAGGAGCCGCCGGAGGAGACGGGAACAAAGAGGATTCTGGAATATAGGGCTTCGGCGCTTTTTGTAAAACAGGCCTTGGCTGTCTTGGAAATGCCGGCGGTTCGGAGACTGTATCTTTTAGCCGATGCCGTTTTTGAAAAAGCGGCCGACACCGGGTTTTGGGAAAAGGTAAAGACGCGCAGGATGGCGGATCCGGAATTTTCCTTTTATTTGTCCCTGCCAACGATTCTGCGTTCCGGTTCCGAAAAGTGGTTTGCGCGGCTTTTTACATGGCTTTTGGAAGAAGGACATGCCGATTTGGTGGACGGGCTGCAGGCGGGCGGCCTGTCGGGCGTGCTCTGGGCCCGAAAATATGGCTGGGAAAAAGAAATTTCCCTGCAGCATTCCGCTTATGTGTTTAATACCGCCACTTATGCGTTTTTCCGGCGTTATTTTGGCATAGACTGCTATACCGCGCCGCTGGAATATAACCGCAGGGAATTGGCGGGACTGCCCGCCGGCCGCATGGAAGTGATGGTTTACGGCAAAATTCCCATGATGCAGAGCGCGGGCTGCGTGAGGAAAACGGCCGGGGACTGCCGCATAACAAAATCCCTGCAGGCAAACGGGGGACGCAGCTTTTCCTATTCGATCAAAGACCGCTATCAGACCTGTTTTCCGGTACTGGTCAATTGTGCCCACTGTATCAATACCGTTTACAATTCGGTACCGCTGTGTTTGCGGTCTTATGAAGGGGAACTGGCCAGGTGCGGCGTCCGCGCCCTGCGGCTGGATTTTACGGATGAAGACCCCAAAGAGACGGCGAAAATCCTGCGGCTTTTTTTGGAGGGGGAAGGGGATTTGCCGGCGGCCTATACCACGGGACATTTTAAAAAAGGAGTACCATAACATTGGCGTCTTTCTTTGTCATTTATTCAAAATATTTGATCATATTGTTTCTGGCCGCGTTTCTTAGCTGCGGCCTGTATGGGCTTACGTTTCACAGTGTAAGGGAGCAGACGGTGGTGGCCAATGCGGAATGTGTGTTTTTGTTTTTGACGCAGTTTAGCGCATTTTTGACCATTGTGCTTAGGACGCAGCAGATGCGGTACCTGGTTTTGTACGCTTTTTTGCAGATACTCACGCTGGCCCTGCCTATATTGGGCGTTCTTTTGTTTCCGGGACTCAACCGGCTTTTATTAAACCATGTATGTATGCTTTTGAGCGCAGGAATGATTATTTTGACCCGTCTGGACATCGCGAAGGCGCAAAAGCAGCTGGCCATTGCGGCAGCGTCTTTTATGCTGGGGTTTTTGGCGGTATGGGTCATAAAGTCGTTTAAGGTTCTCAAAAAGCTGGGGTGGGTTTATATGGCGGTGGGACTTGCCGCCATTGGGACGGTTTTGCTTTTGGGACAGCTGACAAGGGGGGCCAAGCTTTCCTTTACGGTGATTGGGATCACATTTCAGCCTTCGGAATTCGTCAAAA
Organism: Lachnospiraceae bacterium UBA3332; assembly: GCA_002361095.1. Classification (GTDB taxonomy): domain Bacteria; phylum Bacillota; class Clostridia; order Lachnospirales; family Lachnospiraceae; genus Gallintestinimicrobium. The sequence continues at coordinate 10,586 of DERU01000010.1, read as the reverse complement.
TATTGTATGTGTTGTTTCTTGCTTCCCTGTTGGCCAAAGATACGGGTATTTTACAGGTGGTGCTGGCAGGCATGGGGGCGGCGGCGCATGTGCTGGTTTTGGTATTTTCCAAAGATCTTGGCAGCGCGCTGATTTACTTTGCGGTTTATGTGATCATGGTCACCGTGGCCTGTCACCGTATCGTCTATCTGCTTTTGGGGACGGCAGCCGGGGCGGGCGCTTCCGTTGTTGCCTACCGCCTGTTTTCCCATGTACAGGTGCGTTTTCAGGCATGGAAGGATCCCTGGAGTGTGATCGACGACCAGGGATACCAGATTACCCAGTCGCTTTTTGCCATGAGCCGGGGCGGATGGTTCGGTCTGGGAATCGGCAAGGGCACTCCGGGAGACATTCCGCACGTGGAGACGGATTTTATCTTTTCGGCGGTGGTGGAGGAACTTGGCCTGCTTTTCGGGATTGGGATCGTTGGTGTCGGAATTGTCATTTTTTTGCAGCTGATACAGCTGGCCGGCGGGTTAAAAGACGGGTTTTATAAAAATCTTGCGGTCGGAATCGGTTTTTTATACCTTTTTCAAATGTTTTTGACCGTTGGGGGCGGCACAAAATTCATTCCGCTGACCGGAGTGACCCTTCCCTTTATCAGCTATGGGGGAAGCAGCGTCATGGCCACCACATGGCTGTTTTTTATGGCGGAAGGGATTTTTGTCATGCGACAGGAAGAGGAATTAAAAATTGAAAGGCGAAAGAAGGAAAAAGAAGGACAACCGTAAAGGGACGCGGTTTGCAAGGAACCGTGAAATGTATGTTTGCGCCATGCTGTTTATCGCGCTGTTTGCCGGGCTGTTCGGATATCTGGCATCCTATGTGGTTAAAAACGATGAAACCCTTTTTAACAACAGCTACAATTCCCGCCAGCGCGTGCTGGCGCAGGAAAACCGGAGGGGTACCATTTACGCGGCGGGCGGGGAGGCGCTGGCGCGCAGCGTACAGGGGACGGACGGCGGTGAAATACGGGAGTATCCTTACGGGGAAGTGTTTGCGCATGTGGTGGGTTACTCCCAGAAAGGCCGAACCGGCATAGAGGAATTGGAAAATTATTTTTTGATCCAGTCCGATATCGCGGAAAGAAAAAAGATGGATAATGAACTGGCAGGGACGAAAAATCCCGGAAACGATGTTTACACTACCCTGGACGTTACCCTGCAGCAGGCGGCTTATGATGCGCTGGGCGCTTATCAGGGGGCTATCGTGGTCACGGATGTGCGCACGGGGCGGATTCTGGCCATGGTCAGCAAACCGGATTTTGATCCCAACCAAATCGTACAGATTTGGGAACAGGTGAGTACGGATACGGACAATGCGGCCCTGGTAAACCGGGTGACGCAGGGGCTGTATCCGCCGGGATCCACGTTTAAGATTGTGACGGCGCTCGCTTATCTGCGTCAGTTTGGGGATCAGTGGCAAAACTACAGCTACCAGTGTAACGGTGCATATACATACGGGGAAAGTAAAATCAACTGTTTTCACGGATCCGTGCACGGCAAGGTGGATTTGGGACTTTCGTTTGCAAAGTCGTGCAACAGTTCCTTTGCCAATATCGGGATGCAGCTGAACCGGAAAAAATTTCAGGATACCATTGATTCTTTGCTGTTTAATGCGGAACTTCCCATTCCGCTTTCCTATAATAAAACGACGGTGCGGCTGACGGAGGAAAGCAGTACGGAAGATGTGGTGCAGACTTCCATCGGGCAGGGCAAGACACAGATTTCCCCCATGCAGCTGAACCTGATCACGGCGGCTATCGCCAATGAAGGCGTTTTGATGCGGCCGGTTCTGGTGGACAGCATAAAAAGCGCGGAGGGCAAGATTTTGGAGGAAAACCGGCCCGTGCAATACTGCCAACTGATGGCAAAAGAAGAGGCGGCGCAGCTTGGAAAGCTGATGGAAGAGGTGGTGCAGGAGGGAACCGGCAGAGGATTGAAGGATCGCGCTTATACATGCGCAGGCAAAACCGGAAGCGCGGAATTCAATGACGAAAAGCTGGATTCCCACGCCTGGTTTACGGGGTTTGCGCCGGCACAGGACCCGGAGATTGCGGTGACGGTGATCGTGGAGCGCATCGGATCGGGCGGGGACTATGCGGTTCCTTTGGCACGAAGGGTTTTTGACGCTTATTTTTTAGGATAGGACTTGCCCTGCGGTCGGTTTTAGGATATACTTGTGGATAGAAATCGGGTGCTGCAGCTGTTTTTACAAAATAGCGGCAATCGGATATCGCCGGACAGGAGGAATTGCAATGATTGAAGCAACCAGCTGCGGCGGTGTGGTAATTTTCCGCGGGAAGATCCTGCTCCTTTATAAAAACTACAAAAACCGGTATGAAGGGTGGGTATTGCCGAAAGGGACTGTGGAGGCGGGGGAGGATTATAAACAGACCGCGCTGCGCGAGGTGTTGGAGGAGAGTGGCTCCAGGGCATCCATCATCAAATATGTCGGCAAGAGCGAATATACGTTCAGCGTGCCGGAAGATACCGTGGAGAAAGAAGTGCATTGGTATCTTATGATGGCGGACAGTTATTACAGTAAGCCGCAAAGGGAAGAATATTTTGCGGATTCCGGATTTTACAAATACCATGAAGCGTATCATCTGCTGAAATTTACCAATGAGAAGCAGATTTTGGAGAGGGCCTATCATGAGTATCTGGAATTGAAAAAAGGCAATCTTTGGGGGAACCGCAAGTACTATTGATGCGCCATGTCTTTGTCTGCTTTTTGCCGTAACGGTTTGGAACCGGAACTTTGCGGACAGGAAGCATAAAAGACTGCCGCAGGAAAGAAATGTCTGCCGCAACGGCAGACGTTTTGTCTATCGTATCATTTTCAGGGTATTCTATAATATGAAATTTTATCGCAGGCTGTACGTGGGGGAATCAATTCGTAAAGTAAATAAAGTGAAATGGAAGCTTTGCGTGGGGGCGGGGCAGTTTCAGGTTTACCTGATCACGCTGTCCGGCACCACTGACCAGCTTGACATCTTTCATTGCGCCATGCTGAAGCAAAAACATTTGGATCGGAAGGCTTTGTATGTGGTTGGCATCGCAGGCAATAAGGGAGAGGCATACCAACTGGTGGGAAAGATGCTGGCGGATACCCTTGCGGCGGGGATGGGCGGCGATATCAAAAGGTATCTTTTGTCCATGTCCGCAAAAAGGAAGGGGGAAGGCGCATGATGGTATTTTGGGCAATCCTCAAAGGGATTGGCTGGCTGGCGCTTATACTGTTGTGCCTGCTGCTTGGGTGCGTGATGCTGGCGCTGTTTGTCCCCCTGCGTTACCGGGCGGAAGGCGCTTATCAGGAGCGGTTTTCGGGAAAGGCAAAGGTTACGTGGCTGCTGCACCTTGTGACGGCCGAGGTTTCGTTTTCGGATCAGGTCAGTTATTGTGTACGGGTTTTGGGAATCCGCCTGGTGCCCAAAAGGGAAAAAAAGATTTCCCAAAAAACCGCCAAAAAAGAGGTGGAAAAAGCTGCAAAAGAGGCTGTGGCGGCGGTAGGGGAAACTGTAGGGGAGGGCTCTGGGAATGAGGATGCAAAAACACAGGGGCAGGCCCGGCAGGAAAGCGTGCAGGCTTTCGGAAACGGGAAAGGAGCAGGCAAAACACCTCCGCCCCAAGGGACAGAAAAATCTTTGACGAAAGCCGACCGGCGCGAAGGCGGGCAAAACGCAACGCAGGATTTTGGGGAGGACCTCACGGAAAAGATTTGGGAAAAAATCCTCCTGTTTCTGGAAAAAATGTCCTCCCAATACGGGCAATTGCGGGATAAAATCCGGAAAGTCTGCGACACCCTTTCTTATTACATGAAAATTTTGCGGCGGGAGGAGACCGGGCAGCTGTGCAGGCTGTTTTTTTCCCAGCTGAAAAATATACTGCACGGCGTACTTCCCAGGAAACTTTTGGTGCGTCTGTGCATCGGAACCAAAAACCCGGCGTCCACGGGACAGATCATGGCGCTGTATGGAATGCTGTATCCCATGCTTGGGAACCGGGTGGTCATCCTTCCGGATTTTGAAGAAGCGCATGCGGAGGGAAGTTTTTATCTGAAAGGACGCATTACGGTATGCAGACTGGTGATCTGTATGCTGCGTATTGGGCTTAATAAAAATTTCAGAATGCTGATCAGGATTTTACGCAAAAAGGAGGAAGCATAAATGACAGAAAATAAGGGAAATAGTTTCGGTTCCGTGATGGAAGCGCTCATGAAAGGGGCGGAGTCCGTTTTCACCACCAAAACGGTGGTGGGTGAGGCCACCAAAATCGACGATACCATCATTATTCCACTGGTGGATATCTCTTTCGGGATCGGCGCCGGCGCAAAAAACGGCGCGGGAAAGGATAGTTCCAAAAACGGGGGCGCCGGCGGCATGAGCGGGAAAATGTCGCCCAGCGCGGTGCTTTTGATCAAAGACGGGCAGACGAAACTGGTCAATATCAAAAACCAGGACGGTGTGACAAAAATTCTGGATATGATTCCGGATCTGGTAGACAAATTCACGGCGCCCAAAACCGAAATGATGAGCGACGAGGATGCAGTGGACGCCGCGTTCCCCGATCAGGAATAGAAGGGCAGGCCGGGGAAAGCCAAAAAAGCGCCGGAATCCGGCGGGTACCGTTTCGGACATGCATGAGAACAAAAAAACGGCATATAATGAAGAAAGGACGTTAGGAGCAGCATCTATGTGCCGGATTATCGCATTCGCCGTTTTCTGGGTGGCAATCGGAATGCTGCTCATGCTTTTTTTCCGTTACCGGATTTTCGGCACCATCTTTGCGCTCATCCTGCTGGTGGCCAGTTATATCATCTTGAACTGTCAGAGCGAGTGAAGATTGTTGTCAGTCATAGCCGTAAAGCAGAGCAGCTAAAAAAGGCCCGCGCTTTGCAGGCACATGCAGCATGCGGCCCAGGAAAGGCGTCGGTCAGAACTTTTGGACCACATGCGGCAGTACCCGCAACGCACGGGTTTTTTGGCTTTCCTCCTGCCCGAGTACGTGCCACCGTCTTTTTTTATACGATGGGAAATGAAAGATTCCATCGTACAAAAAAAGACCACCGCACGGCAGTCTTTTTGCTTGACCGAAGTTTAAGCCCTCTCTACTTTGCCGGATCTTAAGCAGCTTGTGCAAACGTGCATCCTCCGAGCGGCACCGTTCACTTTGCATTTGACCCTTTTGACGTTCGCATGCCAGATACGGTTCGTTTTTCTATTGGAATGGCTAACGTTATGTCCAAATTGAGCGCCCTTACCACAAATATCGCATTTTGCCATGACTTGCACCTCCTCAAATCTTATTAGCCATTTGGCCGACAACATTAGTATGATAGCAGAATTTGTCACGTTTGGCAAGGGGAATATGAGCAATTTTTTAAAAAATGAAAATACTTATTCCCTTTTTGTGGGAAAACGGTTATAATAGGGATAGATTTTCTGGGAAGAAGGAGGTTAACACATGAAGGGATCTTCTATGACGACACATATGGGCAGCATTCTGATTGATAATGAAGTGATCTGTCAGTATGCCGGAATTGTGGCGATGGAATGTTTTGGCATTGTCGGCATGGGTGTTACGGTTAAGGGCGGGCTTGTTAAGCTTTTGAAGAGGGACAGTATTACCAAGGGAATTGCGGTTCGGATAAATAACAACAAACTGATTTTGGATTTTCATGTTATTGTTGCCTACGGCGTGAGTATTCTTGCGGTATCGGATAATCTGATCAGCAATGTGAAATATAAGGTGGAGGAATTTACCGGCATCGAGATAGAGAAAATCAACATCTTTGTAGAAGGTGTGCGAGTGATTGATTAAGGAGGACTGAATACCGTGGCTGTAAATACGATCGACGCTAAGATGCTTGCAAAGATGTTCTTAGCCGGAGCCCAGAATCTGGAAAGTAAGAAGGAATGGATTAACGACTTAAACGTGTTTCCGGTTCCCGACGGGGATACGGGGACGAATATGACGCTGACAATCATGTCCGCTGCCAAAGACGTTGCGGCGATGGAAGCCAGCAACGATGTGGATATGCAGTCGCTTGCCAAAGCGATTTCGTCCGGTTCCCTGCGGGGTGCGCGGGGGAATTCCGGGGTGATTTTGTCGCAGCTGTTCCGCGGATTTTCCAAAGTGATCCGTGAACAGGAATTCATCAATATTCCGGTTTTGGCGCTGGCGTGCGAGCGCGCGGTTGAGACCGCATACAAAGCTGTCATGAAGCCCAAGGAAGGGACGATTCTGACCGTTGCCAAAGGCGCGGCCCTTAAAGCGAGGGAAATGGCGGATGCCGGGGAAACCGATATGGAGAAATGTATCGGCAGTATTATCGAACACGCCGACTATGTTTTGAGCCAGACGCCGGAAATGCTTCCGGTGCTGAAGCAGGCGGGGGTGGTGGACTCCGGCGGACAGGGGCTGATGCAGGTTTTGAAAGGAGCCTACGAGGCGTTTTTGGGCAAGGAGTTTTCTTTTCAGGTGCAGCCGCAGACGGCTGCGGCGGGCGCGCCTTTTGCGGCCGGGGGGATTCCGGCGCAGACCGATATCAAATTCGGCTATTGTACGGAATTTATCATTATGCTGAACAGAACTTTCAACATTAAGCAGGAGATGGATTTTAAGGCTTATCTGGAATCCATCGGGGATTCCATTGTGGTGGTGGCGGATGACGATCTGGTTAAGGTACACGTACATACCAATGACCCTGGTATGGCGATACAGAAAGCTTTGAAGTACGGCGCACTTTCAAATATGAAAATCGACAATATGCGCCTGGAACACCATGAGAAGGTTATCCGGATGGCGCAGCAGGAGGAAAAATCCGTGCAGGAGACAGCAGAGCCGCCCAAAAAGGCCGGCTTTATCGCGGTTTCCGTGGGGGAGGGTATCCATGCGATTTTCAAGGATCTGGGTGTGGATTATATTATCGAGGGCGGCCAGACCATGAATCCCAGCACAGAGGATGTGCTCAACGCCATTGCCAAAGTAAACGCGGAAACCGTCTATGTGCTTCCGAACAATAAGAATATTATACTTGCGGCCAATCAGGCAAAATACCTGACGGAGGACAAGCATATTGTGGTCATTCCCACCAAGACCGTCGCGCAGGGCATCACGGCAGTGATCAATTTTGTGCCGGATGCGGAAGACGCGGACAATGAGGCGGCCATGACGGAAGCCATCGGAACGGTTAAGACCGGGGAAGTTACCTATGCGGTGCGGGATACGGCCATTGACAATTATGAAATCCATGAGAGCGATTATATGGGAATCGGCGACGAGGGAATTCTTGCGGTGGGACAGCAGGTGGAGAATGTGACCCTTGCCATGATTGATAAGATGATGGATGACGAAAGGGAACTGATCAGCATTTACTACGGTCAGGACACCCCGGAGGAGGAGGCCGAAAACCTCAAGGCACAGGTGGAAAAGAAGTATCCGTCCTGCGACGTGGAACTGCAGTATGGCGGACAGCCAATCTACTACTATATTGTTTCGGTTGAGTGATGCAGACAAACGATTCGATAACAACCTTGAAAGGCGTAGGGGCGAAAACCACTGCGCTTTTTTCAAAATTACAAATAGAAACGGTAGGACAGCTGGCAGCGCACTATCCGAGGGAATATGATCATTTTGAAGAGCCGGTGCGGATACAGGATTTGGTTCCCGGAAAAATTGTGGCAGTCTGCGCCTGCGTGGTCGGAACGCCGTCCGTGGTTTATGCAAGGGGGATGGCGGTCACCCATGCGGACGTGGCGGATCAGACCGGGGGGATGCGCCTGACCTGGTTCCGCATGCCTTATATCAAAAACAGCCTGCGCCCCAGATGCTTCTATGTTTTTCGTGGGACGGTCAAATGTAGCGCCCGGCATACCTTCTTGATGGAACATCCCAGTATCTATCATGCGGAAGAGTATGCCCGGTTGTCAGGAACCTGGCAGCCGAGGTACCGTCTCACTGCGGGGCTGACCAACAACCTGATTTCCAAATGTATGCGGCAGATCGTCGGGCAGCTGGAAACCAAAGAGTATCTGACAGCGGAATTGAGAAACCAGTACCGTTTACTGACGATGCGGGATGCCCTGCAGAAAATTCATTTTCCGCAGGATAAGGAGGACGCGGCGCAGGCCAGACGGCGGTTGGTGTTTGATGAGTTTTTGGCTTTTTTGGTGCAGATCAAGCGGCAGAAGCTTATAAATGAGCAGATGATAGTGGATTTTCCCCTGCAGCCGGTGGCAGATACCGACCGGCTGATAAAATCCCTTCCCTACCGTCTGACAGGGGCGCAGCGGCGGGTTTGGGGTGAAATCGAGAACGACATGCAAAAGCATGTGGCAATGAACCGGCTGGTGCAGGGGGA
>DERU01000010.1:1405-1879 GCA_002361095.1 Lachnospiraceae bacterium UBA3332 | reverse complement strand
CCGGCTGGTGCAGGGGGACGTGGGAAGCGGAAAAACCATCCTTGCATTTTTGGCGCTGCTTTTATGCGCGGCAAACGGCCGGCAGGGCTGTCTGATGGCCCCTACCGAAGTGCTTGCCGCCCAGCACTATGAGGCGCTTGCAGGGATGACAAAAAAGTATGGCCTTTGCATCTGCCCGGTACTTTTGACCGGCTCCATGACCGCCAGGCAGAAAAAGGAGGCATATGAAAAGATTGCTTCCAAACAGGCGAACGTAGTGATCGGAACCCATGCGCTTATCCAGGAAAAGGTGACATACCGGGATCTGGCCCTGGTCGTGACGGACGAGCAGCATCGTTTCGGTGTACAGCAGCGTCAGATGCTGGCACAAAAGCGGGAGGGAGGCATCCGTCCGGACGCGGACGGTGACGGACGGGAGAGGGCAGACAGCGTACATGTGCTCGTGATGAGCGCCACGCCGATTCCCCGCACGCT
>DERU01000010.1:0-1083 GCA_002361095.1 Lachnospiraceae bacterium UBA3332 | reverse complement strand
CACGCCGATTCCCCGCACGCTGGCCATCGTTTTATACGGGGATTTACAGGTATCCGTGCTGGACGAAAGCCCGGCCAACCGTCTGCCCATCAAAAACTGTGTGGTAGATACCGGTTTTAGAAAGAAAGCCTACAACTTCATAGAGGCGCAGGTGGCGGCAGGCAGGCAGGCCTATGTGATCTGTCCCATGGTAGAAGCGGGGGAGATGGAAGGACTGGAAAATGTGCTGGATTACACGGAAAAGTTAAGGAGTGTGCTGCCTGCCTCCATACATGTGGCCATGCTGCACGGCAGGATGAAGCCTGCCCAAAAACAGCAGGTTATGGATGATTTTGCCGCCCACAGAATCGATGTGCTGGTTTCCACCACGGTGATAGAGGTGGGAATCGATGTGCCAAATGCCACCGTGATGCTGGTGGAGAATGCGGAGCGGTTTGGCCTTGCCCAGTTACACCAGCTGCGCGGACGCGTGGGCAGGGGGAAAGAGCAGAGTTTTTGTATTTTTATGACGGGGGATAACAGCGGCGCGAAAAATAAGCGCCTGGATGTGTTAAACCGTTCCAATGACGGCTTTTTTATCGCCAACGAAGATTTGAAGCTGCGGGGGCCCGGGGATTTGTTCGGGATCCGCCAAAGCGGAGACCTGGAGTTTGCGCTGGGGGATATTTATCAGGATTGTGATGTGCTTCTTGCGGCAGGTGAACTGGCGGACCGGGTGATTTTGGGCGAGGTGGTATTGCCGGAGGAGGAGATGGGCTTGTTCCAAAAAGGAATTGATTACCGGACCATATAAGGGGCAGGATTATAGAAAGCGGGAAGAAGGAAAATGGCAGAAAATAACAATTATGATGCCTCCAGCATTACAGTGCTGGAGGGTTTGGAGGCTGTACGGAAAAGACCGGGCATGTATATCGGGAGCGTTTCCACAAAGGGACTGAACCATTTGATCTATGAAATCGTGGATAATGCGGTGGACGAGCACTTGGCAGGGTTTTGCAGTCTGATTACCGTAATTTTGGAAGCGGACGGTTCGGCCACCGTTATAGATAACGGGCGCGGCATCCCGGTGGGCATGCACGAAAA
>DERU01000019.1 GCA_002361095.1 Lachnospiraceae bacterium UBA3332 | reverse complement strand
ACTTGTTCAGCAGACACTAATTACCTGATGTGTACCATCAACGACGGCGAAGGAAGCTTCAAACGGCTGTTTTGCGGATTCGCCTTTGCGCTGACCCCTTACATTTTGTTTGAGCCGCTCTGCATCCTTATCAGCAATGTGATCACTTATAACGAAGTGTTCCTGATTCAGTTCGGACAGATTTTCATCGGGGCATGGACGGTCATCCTGATCTTTATGACCATCAAGGAAGTGAACAACTACACGGTAAAAGAAACCTTCAAGATCATTTTCCTGACAGCCTTTACGGTTCTGATTCTGGCGCTACTGGCCTTTATCATCTATGTGCTGTTCAGGCAGATCGTGGAATTTATCGCGGCAGTGGCAGGAGAGGTGGTGTATCGAATTGGCAAATAAAACGTTACGGGCTATTTTATTAAAATCCATGGCTGCCTGCCTGTCGGCTTTTCTGCTGCTTGGTCCGGCACAGGCTTTTGCGGCGGAGGCTGCAGCGGATACGGGGGAAAGCGCACAGCAGGAGGAATCGCCCGGCGAAAGCGGCGCGGAGGAAACGGCCGCCCCTGCGGCGGAAGGGGAAGTGGCAAACGTCACGGTTTCCGCCGCAGAGAAAGAAAAAGCGTTGGAGGAGGCCATTGTCAGGGAAGATGTAAAAACCATCAAAGGACATGACCTGGTGGCGGAAAACGACGCGCTGGCGCTTTACCTGTATGAGCCCACGCTGTCCCTGATCGTCCGGGACAAAAAGACCGGCGCAATCATGGAATCTACCGTGCGGGAAAGCGACGGGACGCTCAATACGACCTGGGAGAATTTTATCCAATCCGGCATCGGCTTTGACATTTTAAACGATGTGAACGAAGAGCGGACGGATCTGCTTTCCGCGCAGGCCGACATCGCGGTGACCAAAAACGGCGACGGTTTTACGGCGGCGGTGAACCTGACCAAATACCAGATTTCCTTTATCCTGCAGGTGACTTTGCAGGAGGATGGGATCGTGGTGGAAATTCCCAATGATTCCATCGTGGAGGAGCAGGAGAATGTTACCATCGGAAATATTTTTGTCTATCCCTTTTTGGGCTATACCTATTCTTACGAGCGGGAAGGCTACATGCTTATGCCCGATGGCAACGGCGCGCTGATTTACCTGGAGGACAACGACGGACGTTTTACTTCCCCGCTGACCTTAAAAGTCTGGGGCGATAACGCCGGTGTGGACGAAAGTTATGTGCTGTCTCTGTTCTGGGAGGAATACCAGACGGTCAACGATGCGGAACCCGTGCTGGCGCCCGTGTTTGGAATGGTACATACGGATTCGGAGTTTGCGGTGCTGGGCATCATCGAAGAGGGAGCGGAGGATGCCAGGATCGCCGCTTATCCGAACGGCGCCATCACAAATTATAACTGGATTGCGCCCCGGTTTACCCTGCGCCGTATTTACAAACAGCTTATGAGCAAAGAGGGAACCTCTGCGGTACAGCTGCAGGAGCAGAAGCGGGCGCAGTGCAACATCCGCATGCGTTATGTGTTTACCGGCGGGGAAGAAGCGGACTATGCGGGACTTGCCGTCAAATACCGGGAATATCTGCTGGAGAAGCTGGAAGCAAAGCAGGAGCCGTTTCGGATCCGGCTGGACTTTTTGGGGACGGACCGGGAAAACGGTATGATCTTTAAAAAACCTGTGGTTATGACTACTGTGGATAATATCCGGGATATTTACGCCGACTTGGGGGCGGAGGGTGTGACCGATATCTTTTCCGTCTACAAGGGCTGGCAGGACGGCGGGATCTGGAGTATGCCGATTTCCAAATACAAGGCGGATTCCAAAATCGGCGGTACGGGCGATCTGACGAAGTTGTTGCGGGAAGCGGAGGAGGACGGTATCCGGCTGTATCTGTACCAGGACGCGCTGCGGGCCAATCCCGATACGGTCAACACCACCTTCAATGTAATCAAGAAGCTGGACGAGAGCGTGTATAAGGAAAATACCTATAAGGAGATTTACGAGAACTTCAACTTCCAGACGTCCGCGCAGGCGGTGAAAAAGCTCAAGGAAAGCCTTTCCTCTTATCAAAAGAAGGGCGTGCGCCGTCTGGCCCTGACGGGTGTGACCAACCATCTTTACAGCTACAATTATAACGGAAAACAGTATAACCGCAGTGAAAACCTGCAGGCCTTTACGCAGGCACTGAAAGAGGCGTCGGCAGACTTTGACTTGGCAATGGAGGAGCCGCTTTCCTGCTACTGGGACATGACGGACAGCATCGTGGGCATGCCGGTGAGTACCTCCAGTTATATTTTCACGGATGAGGAAGTGCCGTTTTTGTCCATCGCGCTGAAAGGCGTGCTTCCCATGTATGCGGATTACACCAACTTTGAGGCGAACAAGAGCGAGTACTTTTTACAGCTGGTGGAGACGGGGATTTGCCCTTCCTTCTACCTGACCTGGGAGGATCCGGTGGACTTACTTTATACCAATTCCTCCGACCTGTATACGTCCCGTTATGGCGTATACAAAAACGAAATCATAGACTACTACAGGCAGTTGAAGGCCGTCAGCGAGCAAACGGCGGGCGCGATGATTGCGGACCGGAAAAAAACCGCAGATAATGTGGCGGTGGTGACCTACGATAACGGGGTAAAGGTCTATGTAAATTATAATGAAAAATCCGTAACATGTGACGGCATAGCCCTGGAGGGCTTGTCCTATAAGGTGGTAAGGTAGGTGAGAGCGGATGAAAGAAATCAAAAATAAGGAAAAGCAACAGACGGCGGCCCCGAAAAAACGCCTGTCGTTAAAGCAGCGGGAAGGCATGATGGGATACCTGTTCGTGCTGCCCTGGATCATCGGTGTGCTCATCTTCGTTCTGCGGCCCCTGGCACAGTCTTTCAACTTTGCGTTAAGCCGTGTGAAAATGACGCCTAAGGGCAGGGAGATCACCTTCATCGGCATCCAGAATTTTACGCAGATCCTGCAGGAGGATGAGACCTTCCCCACGGAACTTGCGGCCTATCTGGTCAAAACCGTCATGGCGGTTCCGATTATCGTGGTGTTCGCCCTGATAATCGCCCTGCTTTTGAATGCGAAAATCAAGGGAAAGGGAGTTTTCAGGCTGATCTTTTTCCTTCCGGTGATCATCGCCAGCGGCCCGGTGATGGCGCAGCTGGTATCCCAGGGGGCGGGTTCCATTCCTGCGATGAATACCTCCATGATTCAGTCGATGATCGGCTTTTTGCCGGGATTTATCGTAGACGCAATTATGGGACTGTTTGAAAACATTGTCATGTACCTTTGGTATTCCGGCGTGCAGATCCTGATCTTTTTGGCGGCGGTCCAAAAGATTGACACCTCCCTGTATGAGGCGGCAAAGATGGACGGCGGATCCACCTGGGAATGCTTTTGGAAGATCACCCTGCCGACCATCAAGCCGATGACGCTCCTGAACGTGGTGTACACCATCGTGTATCTGTCCAACAACGAGCAGAATACCATCATTGAGACGATCAAAAACGCGATGTTCGGTACCACCGGCAGCAAGGGCTACGGATACGCTTCCGCCATGGCATGGCTGTACGCCGTGATCGTGACCCTGCTGGTGATCGTCTTTGCGGCGGCGCTGGCACTGAAGAAGGACGTTTATGCCAAAAAGGCGAAGAAATACAGAAAAGAACTCAAGAAACAGGAACGGTTGATCAAAAAGATCGAGAAGAGGGGGGAGCAATATGAAAAGCAGAAAGCAAAACGAACTGCAAAAGCCGCAAGGGCAGCCCGCTAAGGCGAAAGCGGCCGTGTCCCCGAAGAGAAAGATTGACCGGTATGCGGTCAGGAAATGGTTTTTCGGATCAAAGGATACCCAGGGGGTGGGCAAACTGATCGCCATTTACGGTCTTTTGATCTGTATCGGTTTCGTGTATCTGTACCCGCTTTTGTACATGATCTCCAAGAGCCTGATGCAGCGCGCGGATTTGCTGGACAGTTCCGTAAACTGGATTCCCAGCGTCCTGTATGTGAAAAACTATGTGGACGCCTTCACCAGCATGGATTACGTGAGAACGCTGTGGCAGTCCGTGGTAATTGCGGGGCTTCCCACGCTTTTGAACATGGTGATGTGCGCCGTCATCGGATATGGTTTTGCGCGGTATGACTTTCCGTTAAAAACCGTGATGCTGGGGGTTTTGATATTTTCCTTTATCATTCCGCCGCAGATTACGATGATGCCCAATTATTTGCTGTACAACGATTTAAAAATATTGGATTCCATCAAGGCGTTTCTGCTTCCGGCGCTTTTGGGGCAGGGGATCAAGGCGCAGCTTTATATCCTGATCTTCTTCCAGTTTTTCCGCCAGATTCCGCAGGCCCTGATCGAAGCGGCCAAAATCGACGGCTGCGGGCATTTTAAGACTTTTGTGCGGATTGCGGTTCCTTCCGCAGCCCCGGCCATTCTGGTGGTGTTTCTGTTCTCGCTGGTCTGGTACTGGAACGAGTCTTACCTGACCCAGCTGTATGTGTGCGGCGTGTTGGGCGACAGCTATTGGAATACCCTGATGGTGGCCCTCAAAGGCTTTAACGACAGCTATTCCCAGGCGGGCGGCTCCGTGACCGGCGAGGCCATGGGCAGCCTGAACGAGGGAATCAAGATGGCGGCTACCATGCTGTCCATCCTGCCCGTTCTGCTTCTGTATTTTGTCCTGCAAAAGCAGTTTGTGGAAAGCGTGGACCGCACCGGTATTACGGGAGAATAAAGGATATTTGCCTGCTGCAGGCAGGCAATATCCGCCGCTTCCCGGTTGGAAACCAGCCGGGAAGGTTCCTTCCGGGTTTTGCTTTGTTTTATATTCCCGCTCCGCAGTGCGGGGCGGGCACATATAAAAAAATTTAAAGGAGGATTTTAAAAGTATGAAAAAGAAAGTTTTAAGCGCACTTCTGTGCGCGGCGATGACAGTTTCCCTGCTGACAGGCTGCGGGAGCAGCCCGGCATCCACGGACAATGCATCCGCCAATGCGGCAGACGAGGGTAACGCAGCGGCGGACGAAGACGCCGCAGAGGACGGCGCGGAAGCGGAGGGCGGCGGCGAGGTATCCGCGCTTCCGGAGATGACCGGCGACGAAATCGAACTGACCTACATGAATTTTGACAACAAAGTGCTGACCGAGTATCTGGCACAGAAGTTCACCGAGAAGTATCCCAATATCAAAGTCAACGTGATTTATGTGGCGGCGGGCGCGGAATACAACGATACGCTGCTGAATTTGGTCAATACGGGGAAAACGCCGGACTGCTTCATGATTCTTGGCAATTGTGACTTTGCCCTCTCCAACAGCCTGCTGGGCGACATGACCGAGTACTGGGAGAACGACCCGGAGAACCAGAACGTGCTTCCTTCCATCAACGGCGCGAAGCTGGGCTACTACGGTTCCGCCCAGAAACTGTCTACCCCGATGAAGTTTTTCCCGGACGCGCTGTATGCGGATATGGCGGTGTTTGAAAAACTCAATGTGGCGATGCCTCCCACAGACTGGACCTGGGACGAGATGATTCAGGCCTTTAAGGATGTGACCTCTCCCGACGAGGGGATTTACGGATTCAACCAGTTCCATTCCATCGTGACGTATTATCCGGTGGCGGCGGATCCGAATTGTATCGGCGAGTTTGGATGGAACGGCAAAGAATTCGACCTGACCAACTGGGCGGTGGGCGTAAACGCGCTGGGCGATTTGATGAAGGGCAAATACCGCGCACCCCTGACGGAGGATGAGATTGTGGCCTGGCTTGGCTCCAACGAATGGGCGGGCTTTTCCGGCAAGATCGGTTTCCAGATCGATGCGTTCTGGACCTACTTAAATCTGTTTGACACCGACGAATACCGCAACAAGGGTATCGAGTTTGTTCCCTATGCGACCCCTTCCGTGGAAGGCACCGATGCCAAATACAAATTCGGCGTGCTGGACTTCGGCGGCATTTCTTCCGGTACGGAGCATCCCAGGGAAGCATATGAACTGTTGAAGTTCATGGGCTGGGGTTTGGACGGCTGGAAAGCAAAGATGGAAGCTTACAAGACGTTGACCGACGAAGAAGCGGGCGTTGAGATCTGGAAGCAGTCCATGCCTGCCCCGCTGACCATGGACGAAGAGATCTGGAAGGATTACCAGACCACCTTCTTCCCTTCCCTGAAAAAAGCGGAAGCGGATCAGACGGATAAAGATAAAAAGTACGGCCAGTATTTTGACGATTACTTCGATCAGGTCAAACAGGGCGTCATTCCTTTCGGCGACTGCCAGATTCCCGGTTTTGCCGGCTTTGTAGGCGCGGAGGGCCCTTACGCAGGCGTGGAGGATTCCGTATTTAACGGAGAAAAGAACGCCAACGACTGGGTAACGGAACTGACGGAAAAGGCAAACGAGTATAACAGGCAGGCCATGTCCGATGCCGGGCTGACACCTGCGGAATAAAAAACCCAGGCATAAAGCGGGGCCGTTTTCAAACGGCCCCAGAGCGGTTTTGTAATACGCTACCAAGGGGAAGGGAATCATCCTTTCCCTTTTTTGGAATTAGATGTAACCGTTCAGCCCCATGGCAGCAGCTTAAGGCGG
>DERU01000193.1 GCA_002361095.1 Lachnospiraceae bacterium UBA3332 | reverse complement strand
CGCAAAAAACTCACTTTGTTCGGACAGTTTTGCGCCCCGCTGCCGAAATCCCGTGGGAATTTGGGGAATTTCACCGTTTTGGATAGGCAGCCTCCGGGAAATGTCCGACCGCGCTTCCCGCTCCCTTGGCTGCGGTCCGCTCCCCCGGTTCGGTCAAAGCCGCTTCCCCCCGCCTTAAACTGCTGCCATTGGGGACTGAACTGTTACGATTTCCGTGTTTTTTTTGGCCGGGAACTTGTAAAGGTTTGGCAGATAGTGTAGAATGCAATTGTATTTTGTGTGTTTGCATATTTTTTAGGGGATAAAGGATCGTATGGATAATGTGATAGAATATCTGCGCAATGCGGTTCTCCGGTATCCGGACAGAATCGCGCTGGCGGATGAAAAGGAAAAGATATCTTACCGGGAATTGTGGGATTTATCCCTTCGGATCGGCAGATTTGTGGCGCAGCAGGGAATCGAAGGCGAACCGGTGGGCGTGTGGGCAGCGCGCGATATTTATACGCCGGCTTTGTTTTTCGGTATTTTATGCAGCGGAAATTATTATGTTCCCATAGATCCGGAGCAGCCCAAAGAAAAGCAGGAAAAGATTGCGGGGGATTTTGGGATGCGGTTTCTGCTCGCAAGAGACAGGGAAGGGGTAAAAGCGGGGTTTGCCGGAATTTGTCATGACCTGACAGAAATGGAGCAAAAAGGGAGGGATACAGCCGATTGGGATTTTGGCAATGCAAAAGGAGGGGACAGGGAAAGGCCGATGTATATGATATATACATCCGGTTCCACGGGTATACCCAAAGGGGTATTAAAAACACATGCAGCCATGATTGATTTTGTAGAGGCTTTTGTAAAGACATTTTCTTTTGGCGGACATGAAATTATCGGGAATCAAACGCCGTTTTTCTTTGACGCATCCGCCAAAGATTTGTATCTGTCCCTTCGGATTGGGGCCACTTTGGAAATTTTGCCCACAGCCCTGTTTTCTTTTCCGGTCCGGCTGATTGCTTATATGAATGAACGGAAGGTATCCGTAATTTCCTGGGTACCGTCTGCCCTGGGAATTGTGACGCAAATGCATACGTTTACGGAAGTGAAGCCTTCGACGCTCAAGACCGTCTTTTTTGTCGGAGAGGTTTTTCCGGTCAGACAACTGAACCGGTGGCGGGAGGCTTTGCCGGATGTAAAATATGTAAATTTATACGGTTCTTCCGAAATTGCCGGGGTGGCCTGCCATTATGAAATAAACCGGGAGGAGGTTTTGGGGGAGCAGGATCCGCTTCCTATCGGAAAGCCTTTTCCAAACTGCCGTATCGTCCTCTTGGCAGAGGGCAAACCGGTCAGGGAGAAAAATGTCTGCGGGGAAATATACATAGCTTCCGGGGCTTTGGCCCGGGAATATTTCAGGGATCCGCAAAAGACGGCGTATTCCTTTCCGGTATTGGATCTGGACGGAAATGGCGGGAAACGTTATTTAAAAACCGGGGACATGGCGCATTACGATGCGCGGGGGAATCTTGTTTTTGACACAAGGATGGATTTCCAAATCAAGCATATGGGGCACAGGATTGAACTGGGGGAGATCGAAGCGGCGGCTTTGTCCCTGCGCCAGGTTGAGAAGTGCGGTTGTGTGTATGATGGGGAGAAGGACAGAATATGGCTGTTTTGTGAATTGGCGGCGGGCGTGCAGGCAAGCGGAAGGGAAATACAGAGTCTGCTCAAAGGCAAAGTATCGTCTTACATGCTGCCGGGCAGGGTAGTGGTATTGGATTCCATACCTGTGAACGCAAACGGAAAAACGGACAGACAAAAGCTGAAAAGTATGGTAACGGTGTAGGTTTCTTGAAACCGTTATAAAATAGGATGACATGAGAGGAAAATGAAAATGGAAGAATTGATCGAAATTTTGATGGATATCAATCCGGATGTGGATTATGAGAAGGAACAGTCCCTGATTGACGGTAAGGTATTGGATTCTTTTAGCATTATTACGCTGATCGGTGAAATTTCGGATCATTTTGATATTGAGATCGGACCGCGGTATCTGGTGCCGGAAAATTTTAACAGCGTGCAGGCCATGTGGGATATGATAGGCAGAATACAGGGCGAGAGTTAAGGGTTGGGGATATGTCAATCACATCGGTGCTTTTTTTGGCCTTTCTGGCAGTGGTTATAATCGTTTACTGGGCGATTCCGTATAAAAAATACCAGTGGTGTGTTTTGCTGGCAGCCAGCTGTATTTTCTATCTGTCAACGGGAAGCAGGAATATGATTTTTGTACTGACGACGTCCGGTACCGCTTATCTGGCTGCCGGATGGATGCAAAGATTGACGGATGCGCATAATACATATGTAAAAGAACATAAAGCGGAACTGTCACGCGACGAAAAAAAGCGGCTCAAGCAGCGGACGGCGTTGCGGAGAAGATGGATTATGGCCGTGACAATGCTGCTGAATTTTGGGATTTTATGCTATTTTAAATATCTAAATTTTGCCTTGGAGCAGATAGGCACATTGGTTGGTTTCCTTTCGGGAAGGCGGCCTTTTTGGAATTCGGTGGATTTGCTGATTCCGATGGGGATTTCTTTTTATACATTCCAAACAATGGGATATTTGGCCGATGTTTATTGGGAGAAAGTCAGGCCGGAGAGAAATTTCGGGAAAATGTTTCTTTTCGTGTCTTTTTTTCCGCAGATGACACAGGGACCGATCAGCAATTACGGCCAGCTTTCCGGCGAATTGTTTGCAGAACATGGGTTTTCTTATAAAAATTATTCTTACGGATGCCAGCGTATGATATGGGGTTTTTTTAAAAAGCTGGTAGTCGCGGATTTGCTGTCCCCTTTTGTAGCGGAAATATTTGCTTCCTATGAAAATTATCCGGGTATTACCGTTCTGGCGGGCGCTTTTTTGTACAGTGCGCAGATTTATGCGGATTTTTCGGGGTATATGGACATTATGTGCGGGTTTACGGAAACGCTGGGCATCCGGCTGGCCGAAAATTTTGAAAGACCTTATTTTTCCAAGTCTATCGCGGAATATTGGAGAAGGTGGCATATTACGCTGGGGGCCTGGTTCAAAACGTATATCTATTATCCCATTGCCGTTGCAAAATGGAACCGGAATTTGGCAAAGAGGATGCAGAAGAAATTTGGCACGGCCGCCGGCAAGTCAATGCCGGCATCGGTTGCGCTGGTAGCGGTTTGGCTGGTAACGGGATTATGGCATGGAGCCAGCTGGGGCTATATCGCGTGGGGAGGAGTGAACGGCTTATTTATTATTTTTTCCCTTTGGATGGAGCCGGTGTATGAGAAAGGAAAACAGAAACTGGGAATCCGGGAAGGACAATTTTGGTGGAAAGCTTTTCAGACGGTCAGGACTTTTATTCTGGTAACGTTTATCAAAGTTTTGCCGGAGGTTGGGACGCTGGGAGACGGAATCGGATTCTGGAAACGGATTTTTGAAAACCATGAGATACCTTCTTCTTTCACGGGATTGATTCCGGGGTACAAGGGTGTGAGCGATTTACTTACGATGGCAGTGATTCTGTTTGGAATTGCGCTTATGTTGTCCGTAAGCCTGCTGCAGACAAAATATAAGGTGCGGGACTGGCTGCAGAGCCGGACAAGATGTGCCAGATGGGGAGCATATCTGTTATTGGTTCTTTTGATTTTGGTATTTGGGACTGGTTCGTCAAAAGGGAGTTTTATGTATGCACAGTTTTAAAAGAGCATGGAAGAATACGGCTTTGTTTTTGGGACTGGTTTTGGCGGTTTCTTTACCGCTGCCCGTTTTTTACTATGAGTACAGTATGAAGCACTGGACGCGGACTACGGATATTGTGGAAAAGAACTTTTATGCGGGCAGGATTGATACGGTTTTTTGCGGGGCATCCCATGGATACCGGGCTTTTATACCGGCGGACTATGATGCGAAACAGGAAACGGATTCCTACAATTTGTGCGGGGTGCTGCAGCCCATGAGCGGACGGGTTGCGCTTCTTAAGGAGGAACTGGAAAGGAATCCGGTACAGACCGTGGTTATTGAATTGAGTTTCAATGCCCTTTCCAGAGATCCCGATACGGAAGGGGCAGAAGGGAAGATCGATGTCATACGGCATTTGGTAAACCGGGAAGATAAGGTACGTTATGCGCTGCGGAATTTGAAGGCGGATGAATGGGGAATCGCGTATTATATGGCTGTCCATAACGGTTTTTCCATTGTGGAGGAACTCATTGCCGGTCAGGCGGAAGAAAATTTGGCACAGTCCGTTTCCAACAGAGGTTATTTGGGGGCGGAGGCAAATGACCTTAGCCTTGCTCCGACAGATTATGAAAGACAGTTTCGCACGGTTTCCGTGGAGGAAAAGGCAGTGGAGGAAAACCTGTGGGATCTGAACAGAATATTTGAGTTGTGCAGGGAGAAAAATATAGACGTATTTATGGTTACGGTTCCGTTGTCGTACCGTATGGTGAATTCCATGGAAAACCTGGATGCGGTCAGGAGCCGGTATGAAAAGCTGGCCGGGGAACAGGGGTGTGAATTTTGGGATTTCAATTTGTGGAAGGGCAGGGAAACGCTTTTTGAGGATCGGAAAGATTTTTATGATGATTTGCATCTTTCAGAATCCGGTGCGCAAAAGTTTACGGCGATTTTTGCACAGGCAATGCAAACGAAGGAGCGCGGAGAGGACAGCGGCGCTTTGTTTTATGATTCCTATAGCGCAATGACGGGGACAAAAGAATGGAAACGGGAATGGGCAAAAGATTGAAAATTGTATTTGTATTACCGGATATGGCGGGAGGCGGCACGGAGCGGGTGGTTTCCCTGCTGGCCAATACCTATGTAAACCGTGGGCATGCGGTGGCGATTTTGTCTTTCGCGGGAACACAGCAGGCTTACGCGCTGGACGCAAGGATTGAGACGTTAAGCGCGGGAGGCCCTTCCGGCGGAAGTTTCAGGGTGCGCCTGCAGCGTTTGCGGTTTATGCGGGAATATTTCCGGAAAAATCCGGACTGCTATATTTTTTCCTTCAGCACCATCGGAACCGGCTTCATCGTATTGTCTACTTTGTTTCATAAGCGCAGGATGCTGGTGTCGGAGCGTTCGGATCCCAGCGCCTATGACCAAAAGCTGTACCGGGACTTTTTTTACGGCTTTGCGGATTGTCTGGTATGCCAGACCGAAGAGGCCATACGCTGTTTTCCCAAACATTTGCAGAAAAAAGTGCGGGTGATCGGGAATCCGGTGGACGCTTCCTTGCCGGCGCGGTTTGTGGGAGAGCGGAGCAAGCGGATTGTGACGGCCGGGCGGCTGGAGGAGGTAAAGAACCACAGGATGCTGATCGAAGCGTTTGCGCTGTTTGCGCAGGATTTTCCGGAGTACACGCTGGAGTTATACGGGAGCGGCAGCCTGGAGGGACAGCTTAAGCGGCTGGCAGGGCAAAAGGGCCTGGAGGAGCGGGTGGTTTTCCATGGGTTTTGCAGCGATGTGAAAGAGCGCATCCGCGACTGCTCCATGTTTGTGCTTTCCTCCGATTATGAGGGAATTTCCAACGCGATGCTGGAAGCGCTGGCCATGGGGATTCCGGTGATTGCCACGGACTGTCCGGTGGGAGGCTGCAGGACGTATATACAGGATGGGGATAACGGGCTGCTTGTACCGGTGGGAGACACCGTAAAAATGGCGGAGGCCATGAAACGGCTGGCATCGGACAAAAAACTGGCGCAGCGTCTGTCCGTCCATGCCGAAAAAGTAAGGGAGGCATACTCCATGGACAAAATTGCGGATCAGATGCTGGAGGCGGCAGGCGCGGCCGGGTAAAGGGAGAAAACGGGCAGGGCGCCCGCCAAAACGGGCAAATGGAGGCGGTCATGCGGATATTGGTGATTAATCCGATTTTGTATACATCGGAAACCAGGCGAATTCAGAGGGAAACATCCATTAAGGATACCATGATTTACGATCTTTGTCTGGCTTTCCGTAAATTGGGGCATCAGGTTACGCTGCTGGGAGGCGAGCCCTTCAGGCCCCGGGACGAAGAAACCTATCCGTTTCCGGTGCTGTGGGGAAGGTGTGTGGGACAGAAATTGTTTATGCCCCATTGCCTTCCGTTTATGCCTGCGACTTATACCCTTGTAAAAAAAGGAAAGTATGATCTGGTGATTTCCAGCGAAGTTTTTTCCGTCAACTCCCTGCTGGCTTATTGGGCGGCGCCCCAAAAGACGGTAATCTGGCATGAACTGGCCAAACACAATGCAATCCTGCACCGGATTCCGTCCAAAGTATGGTACAATGTGGCGGCCCGTTTTTTGATGCGGCGGGCAAAGGTGGTGGCGCGCTCTGCGCAGGCCCGGGAATTTATCGGACGGTATTGCAAAAATACCCAGGAACGGGTGATCGGCCATGGAGTCAATCTGGATAAGTTTCAGGCCGGTGTGGAAAAGGAGAATTATTTTGTCGTCTGCTCCCAATTAATTTCCCGCAAGCGTATAGACGGTATCCTGGAAGCGTTTGCCGCTTATGTCCAAAAATATGACAATACGTCCCGCCTTTGGGTGATCGGGGAAGGGGAACTGGACAGAGATTTAAAAAAGCTGGCGGATGCGCTGCACATTGCGGATCATGTGGTTTTTACCGGGAAAATGCGTCATGACGACTTGCTGCCCGTGCTTGCAAAAGCGAAAGCCCTGCTGGTGAACACCAGGAAGGATAACAATATGGTATCCATTGCGGAGTCCGTTGCGGTAGCAACCCCGGTGGTTACTACGGACGTTCCCCTGAATGCGGCAGAGATACAAAAATACGGACTCGGTATCGTCGAAAAAGCATGGACGCAGGAGGAGTTGAAAAAAATAACGCGGGATAATGCGGTGTATGTGCAAAACTGTATGAATTACCGGGAAAGACTTTCCACAATGGCAACGGCGGCACAGTTTTTGGAAATCATGCGCGGATAAACCGAAAGATTGTAACAGTTCAGACAGGTCTGACCTGTTACGCAAGATTCCCAAAATCCGTGCCGGAACAAAGAAAACCGTTGCAGTAAAGCGCAAAAGAGGCTATAATGACCATAGCTATCAAGTCAACGGAGGAAATGAAACCATGGATGAACTGAGAGAGATTTTGCAGGAGATTCGCCCGGATCTGGATTTTGATAAGGAGACAAGCCTGATTGACGATAAGCTTCTGGATTCTTTTGACATTATTTCCATAGCGGGGGAGATTAATACGGCGTTTGACGTGGAGATCAATGTGGAGAATCTGCTGCCGGAGAATTTTAACTCCATGGAAGCCATGTACGAATTGATCTGCAGATTACAGGACGAATAACCGGGGGAAGGGGAATGTCTTTTTTGTCGGTTCGGTTTCTCGGTTTTTTGACGCTTGTTTTTGCAGCCTATTTTCTGTTGCCGAGACGCTGGCAGCAAAAAGTGCTGCTGTGTGCGAATATGGTTTTTTATTTGTCTGCCGGTGTGGAATATGCGGGCTTTATTTTGGTTACTTCCTTCAGCGCCTACTGGGTGGCAATTTTTTTGGAGCGGACGACGGCAGCGTACAAAAAACTGCGCGAAAACTGTCGGACGCGGGAGGAAAAACTGGCAAACAAACAGGAGGCGGTCGGAAAGAAAAAGAAAATTTTGGCGGCCGGGCTTGTGTTCAATTTCGGTATCTGGATTGTACTCAAATATACAGGCTTTTTTCTGGGGAATGTACGGGCGGTACTGGGGGCTTTGGGGGTGTCCGCCGTAGCGGTGGAACTTCCTTCTTTTGTCCTCCCTCTGGGCATTTCCTTCTATACGTTTATGGCCATGGGCTACTGCATTGACATTTACCGGGGAAAATATGCCGCCGAAAAAAATTTCGGGCGTTTTCTGCTTTTTGTATCTTTTTTCCCACATTTGGTACAGGGGCCTTTCAGCCGCTACGACAGAATGGGGGAGACGCTGTATGCAGAGCATGCCTTTTCCTTTGACCGGCTGGGTGAAGGGCTTGTGCGGATGCTCTGGGGATTTTTCAAGAAGATGGTGGTTGCCGACCGGCTGGGCATTATGGTAGGACAGCTGTACGCGACGGCGGGGAATGACGGCGGCGTTTTTGTGTTGGTTTTGATGGTGTTTGCCAGGCTTCGGCTATATGCGGATTTTTCCGGCTATATGGACATTGCCGCAGGAATCTGCCGGGTGCTGGGGATTTCTTTGCAGGAAAATTTCACCCAGCCCTTTTTTGCACGTTCCATCGAGGAGGTGTGGCGCCGCTGGCACATTACGCTGGGAGAATGGTTCCGGGATTATGTGTTTTATCCGGTATCCATGAGCGGTATGGCGCAGAAATTGGGGAAGCGGTGCCGGGGCGTTTTTTCCCCGATGACAGCCCGGCTGATTCCCAGCTATCTGGCCATGGCGGTGGTCTGGACGGCCACGGGTCTTTGGCATGGGGCGACCTGGTATTATGTCCTGTGGGGTTGGATGAATATGGGAATCATCCTATTGGGCATGCAGCTGGCGCCGTTGTATACGAAGGTAAAGCAGGCCTTAAAAATTTCGGATGAAAACCGTGTCTTTCGGATGGTGCAAATGGGACGCACGTTTCTCATTTTCTGTTATATGGAAATGTTTTCCGGGGCAGGCTCTACCAAAGCGGCCCTGGGCCTGACCGCCGCGCTGTTTCGGGTGCATGCGGGGCGCATAACCGGCGGCTTGTCCGCCTTTTTCCCGGGACTTGGCAGCTTTAGCCTGTGCGTAGTGTTTACGGGACTTGTTTTGATGGGAATCGCGGATGTCTGGAAAGAAAAAGGACGGAGCCTGCAAAGCCTTTTGCAGTCCATTCCCATGCCGGTACGGTTCTTGGGATATGCGGCGCTGTTTTACGGGATTCTTTTGCTGGGGAATACGGGAGCGGATTTGACGGGAGGATTTATGTATGCGCAATTTTAAAAAGATCGTCCTGTTGCTCGCCGCCCTTTGGTGCATGGAACTGACGGCGGCTTTTTGCCTGGAGCCGGTCACTTACGGATATTTTCTGGACTGCGATTTGCGAAAGCTAAAGGAACAGGGCCGGGAACCGGATGTGGTATTGATCGGGAACTCCCGGATTTACAGATCCCTGATTCCGGAAATCTTTGACCGCTCCTTTGACGACGGCAGCCACTGTGCCGTCAACGCGGGAACCGGATCGCAGACGTTGTTGGGAAGCTATTACTATTTAAAGGATCTGACGGAGCGGTATCCGGTAAAATATGTGGCGATGGGGCTGTCCCAGACCAATTTCCTTTCGCAAAAGGACGATTCTTTGCTGGTGGGGCTGGAGGTCTGGGAGCGGATCCGGTCGTGGCCCGTGAAACTGGAATATATGAGTCAGGTTTTTTCACTGCCACAGCTGCCATATCTTTTGAAAAGCTATCGCTACCGGGGATATGCGGAGGACATTTTGCAGACGCTGCGGTTCAAGCTGTCAAAGGAAACGAGAGACGGCGTTGATGTGCGGGAGGGGGAACATTACGCGGACCGGGGTTATATCTGGACCCAGGGGAAGTTTGCGGACGGGGAAACCGGAATTGCGCCCACCGTTTCCTGGGAAGAGGACGCTGTAGAGCAGGAGGCGTTTTACTGGCTGGAACAGATTGCGGCGTTGTGTAAAGAACGGGGAATCGAACTGGTTTTTGTATCCGCGCCGGTGACGCTGTCCATGGTCTACGGCACACAAGGGTACGAAAACGGCTATGGGACAATCGCAGACTGGGCAAAGCGGCATCAAATTCCGTATTTTGATTTGAATTTTCTGAAAGACCGGAAAAAGCTGCTGCCGGATTCGGTGATGCTGGATCACGAGCATGTATGCGGGGCCGGGGCGGAGCGGACGACGGAGATTTTTTGTGAACTCTGGAATGCCAGCCGCGCGGGAGGCAGTGTGGAGGATCGGTTTTACGGTTCTTTGGAAGAGATGCAGCAAGATATTCATGAAGTGGTGGCCTGCGATTTTCACACGGAACCGGTGGAGGGCAGCGCGGACCGGGTCTGTCTGGCGCAAAGCCTGCAGGAGGCCGGCGGGGAGGCCGAGTTTGCCTTTTGGATTGCCGGGCAGGACGGCGCCTGGGAACTGCTGCAGCCCTATGGGCCGTCGGATCGCTGCACAATCGACGGGGAATGGTTTACGGGGACGGTTACAATGCGGGTGTGCGCAAGGCTTGCAGGAAGCACAAAAGAATGGGAAGCCTATATGGAAAAGGAAAGGACGCCATGGGATTGAGCGTTTTGGAAACACAGACGCAGGATGCGCAGGAGAGGCATGGCGTTCGGACTTATCCGAACGGCTGCAGAAATGGGGGAGTAATGGATAAACTTTATATTGTCATTCCGGCCTATAATGAGGAGGAAAATATCGGAGAAGTGGTGCGGGAGTGGTATCCGATTGTGGAGCGATACTGCGCGGACGGGGCGTCCCGGCTGGTTATCATTGATGACGGGAGCAGGGACCGTACATTCTCGATTTTGCAGGAAATGAAAAAGGAATATCCCCTTTTGGAGGCGGTAACCAAACAAAACGCGGGACACGGCGCTACGGTGTTGTACGGATACCGGTATGCGCTGGAGCATGGCGCGGATTATGTTTTCCAGACCGATTCCGACCGGCAGACGGTTCCGGGGGAATTCGCGGCTTTTTGGGAAATGCGCGGCCAATACGACATGGTGATCGGGCACAGAACCCGCAGGCAGGACGGTATCTCCCGGATTTTTGTCACGAAAGTGCTGAAATTTGTCATCGCATTGACATTTAAAGTGGTGATTCCGGATGCCAACACCCCGTTCCGGCTGATGCGGGCGGAGGCCCTCTCGCAGCTTGTGGAACTTGTGCCAAAGGACTTTAATCTGTCCAATGTTTTTTTGGCGGTGGCTTTTGAAAAGAAAGGTTACCGGGTGCGGTATATGCCCATCACCTTCCGGCCCAGACAGGGAGGGGTCAATTCCATCAATTTGAAAAAGATTTTCGGAATCGGGAAAAAGGCGGTCCGGGATTTCTATGCGCTGAGTAAAAATATGTAAGAACGGAGGATGGCAGAGTGGAAAAGAAAGGGAAGTGGATGAAGTGGATGAAAAGGCCGGACCGGACAGGAGGGATGCTTGTTTGTCTGGTCGTATTGTTTTCGGCAGCTTTCCTGATAGGCAGTGCCAGAACTCCGGGGATACACGGGACTTCTGCGACGGATTCTTCCGTATTCCGCTATATTGCCCGGGGAATTGCGGGGGGGAAACTGATTTACCGGGATATGTTTGACCACAAGGGGCCGCTGTTATACCTGATTAATTTTATCGGTTATAAAATACATGCGGATTTCGGAATCTGGCTGCTGGAATATGCAAATATGGCTGCGACCCTTGGTATTTCCTATCTGGCAGTAAAAAAGCTGCTGCAAAACCGGGTGCTGAGCATGACGGTGGTATTGTTAAGCTACCGCCTGCTGTTGTCCTATTACGAGGGCGGGAATCTGGTGGAAGAATATTCCATGTGTTTTCTGGCGGTCGCACTGTATTACTTTACCTGCTATTTTGTGGACGGGACGGTAAAAACCAAGCAAGTGGCCGTTTGCGGCGTTTGCTTTGTCTGTGTATGCATGCTGCGGCCCAATGGGATCGGTGCCTGGGTGGTGTTCGTTTTGGCGGTGCTGGTAGATTTATGCAGACAAAAGAAATGGGAGGAACTGCGGCGGGATATTTTGGCGTTTGTGTTGGGCTGCGTTTTGTGTCTGCTCCCGTTTCTTTTGTATTTTACGGTAACCGGCATTTGGAAAGATTTCTGGGAATGCTATATTGTGTTTAACGGACGGTACACGGCTGCAGGGAGTAAGCGGGCGATCATTGCGGAGATGTGCAATCTGTTTGGGACAGGTTATATTCCCGGGATTTTGGTGGCGGCGTTTGCCCTGCTGTTTATGAGAACCAGGGATGCCATCCCGGTGAAATGGCTTTTGCCGGTCTGCCTGGGAAATGTATTGTTGAATTTTGTACTGTGCTGCATGTCCGGGAGGGGATACGGCCATTACGGAATGACGGTTTTGCCGTCCCTGTGTCTGCTGTGTGCTGCCATGGCGCGGGTTTTGCTGGAGTTTTGCAGGGAGCATGCGGTGGAAAAGACGGTGGGAACGCTGCTTGTATTCGGATTGTCGGTGGCTTTTTTATCCGACATGCAGTGGCTGCCGCAGCTTGCGCATAATATTGGCGGGTACGTGCAAAAGATCGGGCAGGCAGGGGAAAAGGAAGTGGTGAAGGTTATCACCGAGAATTCCGCTCCGGGGGAGGAAATCCTGGTCTGGGGGGTGGACAGCCATCTGTATGTGGAGGCGGACAGGCTGGCCGCGTGCCGTCTGTTTTATCAGGCGCCCCTTGCGGAGATCGATCCCAAGTTCTGGAGGGAGACTGTCCGGGAAATCAATGAGGGCGCACCCCGCCTGCTGGTTGTCAATAAAAACTATGCGCATTGCCTGCAATGGGAAGAGGTTTCCTGGGAGTACGAGCCGATTTGGAACAGCGACGCTTATGATTTGTATAAAAGGAAAGACTGAAGGCGGCAGGGTGAAAGAAAGTTGGAAGAGGATTCTGGAAACGGATCAGAAGAAAATCGCATATATACTGGTAATCATCTTCGCAGCCGGTCTCCTGCCCCTTTTGTATCTGTCCGGTTATGTGCATGCCACAGGGGATGATTACGGATATGGGGCGGAAACGCACAGAATCTGGCTGCAGAGCCGTTCGGTGTGGGAAACGTTAAAGGCGGCAGCCCACACGGTGTGGATGTATTACGGCAGCTGGCAGGGGACTTGGTTTACGGTTTTTCTCATGGCGCTGTAGCCGGAGGTGTTTTTTCCGGGCGGGTATTGGATTGTGCCCGGAATCATGCTGGGACTCACGGTTTTTTCCACCTCCCTTGCGACGTTTTATGTGCTGGTTACGAAGCTTAGGCTGCCGAAGGCGACGTGGTGCTGTGTGGATGTCCTGCTGCTGCTGTCTATGATCCAGTTTATTCCCAGCACGAAATCCGCCATTTTCTGGTGGAACGGGGCCGTCCATTACATTGTGCCCTACAGTTTGGCCATGTTGGCGGTATATGGGATGCTGCGGTTCGGAGACCGGAAAAGGAAACGGGATTTGGCATTGGTGTGCCTGTGTATGTTTTGTCTGGGAGGCTCCAGTTATCTGGCGCCGTTGTTTGCCCTGATTGTGCTTTTCTATCTGCTGGTTTTTGCGGGGAGAAAAAGGAAGCATTTTTATTGGCTGCTTTTACCGGCGGCGATTGCGCTTTCCGGGCTGGCCGTGAGTTTTTGCGCGCCGGGCAATAAAAGGCGGGGCGGGGAGGATTTTGGCTTCCA
This sequence comes from Lachnospiraceae bacterium UBA3332, assembly GCA_002361095.1. GTDB lineage: Bacteria > Bacillota > Clostridia > Lachnospirales > Lachnospiraceae > Gallintestinimicrobium. Next base: position 6,188 of record DERU01000193.1, on the reverse strand, counting down.
TTGGCTGCTGGCGGTACGGACCGTTCTGGACTGCTTTGTGGAGGGAAGCCGCACGGCAGTCGGATATATCCGGGAGTATCCGGCGGTGTTTGTGTGTTTTGCGCTGATCGCCATGCTGTTGACGGAGGCATTCTTTTTGCAAAAGGAGGTTTTTCGGTTTCCGCTGCCGCTGCTTTTCTTCGGCCTGATGTATGGTTTGTACTGTGCCATGTTTGCGCCGGGACTGTATGCGGGGGTGGAGGTGTCGGGCGGTGTGCCAAACACGATTTTTCAGGTGTTTCTGCTGACTTTTTTGGCGGATTTGGTATATGGCATCGGCTGGCTTGCCGGAAAAAGGGGAACGGGGCGGACAGACGGCGCAGGGCGGATCCGGCTGTGCTTTTTGCCGGTTTTGTGTGTCGGGCTTGTAGTTTTGTTTTGGAGAAAGGGGACGCTCAAGGACAGCACGGTTTATGAGTGCTGGGCGTATATTTCCTCGGGGCAGGCCCGGGATTATAAGGAGCAGATGGAGGAGAGGCTTGCACTGCTTTTGGATCCGTCCTTAAAGGAGGTGGAACTGCCGCAGATAAATGCGGATCAGGGACCTCTTATGCATATGGAAGTGATGGAGGATCCGGATGCCTGGACCAATACGGTAACAAGGGAGTTTTTTGGCAAGAACCGGATTGTGCGGGTAAAACGGTGACAAAAATAATAACGGCAGCCCGGCCGACGGGCGGGAAGAGGAATACGGGTATGGAAAATCCTACGATTTTATATCTTGTGGTGCCATGCTACAACGAGGAGGAAGTGCTGGACAAAACGGCCGGTGTGCTGCGGGATAAAATGCGGCGGCTGACACAGGCGGGGAAGATTTCCGCAAAGAGCAAGGTACTGTTTGTCAATGACGGGAGCCGGGACCGGACATGGCAGATGATTTGCGCATGGACAAAACAGGACCGCATGTTTGCCGGCCTGTGTTTTTCCAAAAACTTCGGACATCAGAGCGCGATATTGGCGGGGATGATGGCGGCGCGCAAAAAAGCGGACGCGGTGGTGACCATCGATGCGGATTTGCAGCAGGATATCGAAGCGCTGGATCAGTTCCTGCAATGCTATGAGGAGGGGTGCGACATCGTCTACGGAGTGCGCAATGACCGGAAAACGGACGGGTTTTTTAAGAAAACCACGGCGGGTCTTTTCTACCGCCTGATGCATCTTTTGGGCAGCGAGACGATCACCAACCATGCGGATTACCGGCTGATGTCCAAAAAGGCGCTGGATGCGCTGGCGGAGTTTCAGGAAACGAACCTGTTTTTGCGGGGGCTGATTCCCACGATGGGATTCCAGTCCGATATTGTGTATTTTGACGTCAAAGAGCGGGAAGCGGGAAAATCCAAGTATACTTTTAAGAAGGAACTGACGCTGGCGATGGACGGGATCACTTCCATGAGCACCCGGCCGCTGCAGCTGATTGTGATATTGGGATTTTTCACCTTTCTGGTCAGCCTGGGTATATTTGTTTCCTGTATCTGGGACTGGGCCCACGGCCGTGTGGTGGCGGGATGGACGACCACAGTGGCTTCCACCTGTCTGATCGGCGGCATCATGCTGTTGTCCCAGGGAATTATCGGGGTATATCTGGGAAAGGTTTACATGGAAAGCAAGGGAAGACCCCGCTATATTGTGGAATCCATGATCTTGCGGGAGGAGGACGAAGAGGATGGCGACGTGCAGGATTGATATCCATGCGGATGATTATGGGGAGTCTTTGCATACCAGCGCGGATTTGCTGGAATGCCTGGAGGCAGGGAAACTGGACAGTATCAGCATTCTCTCCAATATGCGTTGTTTTGGGGCCTGTGTGGACATGTACCGGAACGCGCAGGAGCGTTTCGCGGCGCAGCCCAGGCTTAGCGTGCACATCAACATCATGGAAGGGCGCTGTCTGGCCGACCCCGGGCGGGTTCCGGATTTGGTGGACGCAGACGGACATTTTTGCGTGTCCTGGGGAAGTCTGTTTTTGCGTTCTTTCCTGCCCGGGAAAAAGCGTTTGAAAACGCAGCTGAAGGAGGAGATGGCGCTGCAAATTCAGGCGGTGCGGGAGGCATTCCCGGAAATAAAAAAGCTGCGCATTGACAGTCACCAGCACACCCATATGATTCCCGTGGCGGCGGATGCGCTTTTGGAGACGCTTGCCGAGAAAGGGTGGCCAACAGAATATATCCGCAATGCGAAGGAGCCGATATGGCCTTACCTGCGGGAGGTTTCCCTCTGGAAAACGTACCGGCCGGTCAATTTTGTAAAAAACCTGATTTTAAATTTTTGTTCCGTCCTGTTGGAAGGCAGGCTGCAAAAGCTGCATATAGAGCCGATGTATTTGTGGGGGCTGGTTATGAGCGGACGCATGGATAAGGAGCGGGTGGAAAAGCTTTTGCCCGCCATGTGTAAAAAGGCGCAAAAGGCGGGCAGGACGCTGGAAATCCTTTTTCACCCGGGAAAGCTTTTGCCCGGGGAACTTTCGGAGGAATTTTGCCAGAAGGAGGCGGTGGCTTTTTACGTTTCCGATGACAGGAATGTGGAAAAAGATGCGGTCATGCAGTTTGCAGGGCTGCCAAAATCGCAGGAATGAGGAATTGCAAATGGATAAAATCGCAGTTTTAATCCCATGCTATAACGAGGAAAAAACCATCGAAAAAGTGATCCGGGACGCCAGGGCAGCGCTGCCGGATGCAGTGGTTTATGTATATAATAACAATTCCACGGATCGTACCGCCGAACTTGCGCATAAAGCGGGGGCGGTGGTGCGGCAGGAATACATGCAGGGGAAAGGGAATGTAATCCGCCGTATGTTCCAGGAGATCGACGCGCTTTGCTATATCATGGTGGACGGGGACGATACCTATCCGATGGAGGATGCGGGGCAAATGGCGGAATTGGTGCTTTCCCGGCATGCGGATATGGTGGTGGGGGACCGGCTTTCTTCCACCTATTTTGAGGAAAATAAGCGCCCGTTTCACAATCTGGGAAACAGTATGGTGCGCCTGTCCATCAATGCGCTTTTTAGGTCTGACATACGGGATATTATGACGGGCTACCGGGCGTTCAGCTACCGGTTTGCCAAGACTTTTCCGGTGCTGTCCAAGGGATTTGAGATCGAGACGGAAATGACCATTCATTCCGTCTATAATAATATGCAGGTGGAAAATGTGGTGATTCCCTACCGGGACCGGCCGGAGGGCAGCGAGTCCAAGCTCAATACCTATTCCGACGGGATGAAAGTGCTGCGCACCATTTTCCGGATGTTCCGTCAATACCGGCCATTGGCGTTTTTCGGCTTTTTGGCTTTGCTTTTGACGCTGGTGGCGGTGGGGTTTTTTATTCCGGTGGCGGTGGAGTTTATGGAGACCGGGCTGGTGCCTAAGTTCCCGACGCTGATCGTGTGCGGGTTTGCGGTGCTGGCGGCCATCCAGTCCTTCTTTGCGGGACTGATTCTGCACAACTTAGGGATGAAAGACCGCAGGGATTTTGAATTCAGACTGCAGCTCGTGGAAAGAATGAAGTAGGCCGGACAGTTTCGCCCGGTAAGGCGGGGCAGGGCATGGACAGCTTCCGAATGGCCGGCAGGGGAGCGTATGGCCGTTACAGGCATGCGGGATTCCAGATTCGTATATAGAAAACGGAGAGAAAATTTGATGAGCGTAAAAAGCAGACAGAAGGATTATAGCAGATATGCTGATAATAGGGATGTTATTTCTTTGTTTTCCGGAGCGATGGGACTGGATATAGGGTTAGGAAAAGCGGGGTTAAATGTAGTAATCGGGCAGGATTTTGATGTTTCTTGCGTGAGAACCATGAGGGAAAATGGATATAAAGTATTAGGAGGGGATATTAGGGAGATTGAGCCCAAACAGCTATTGGAAATGACAGGATTGCATGTCGGAGAGCCGTTTTTGATTTGTGGGGGACCGCCATGTCAGCCTTTTTCTACGGCGGGGAAAAGATTGGGGATCAATGATCCGCGAGGGAGTTTATTTATGGACTTTATTCGTATGATTGACTATATCAATCCCCGTTTTTTTGTCATGGAGAATGTAAAAGGAATTATGTCAGCGCCTTTGAAACATGTACCATTATCAGAACGGGACGAAAGTGATCCAGAGCAGAAATTAGGAACAGTATTGGATGTAATATTGTCTGAATTTGATAAGTTGGGATATAAAACTGTCTATGGCGTGTTGGATGCAGTGAATTATGGTGTTCCACAGTTTAGGGAGCGATTTGTATTGATCGGAAGCCGGGATAATGAAGATATATTTCTCCCGATACCTACCCACTTTCAAATGCACCAAAATAAAGAATATCAGTGGCAGACTGTGAGGAGTGTAATTGGGGATTTGGAATTTGAGAATGGGGAATGCGCAGCATTAAGTGAAGAACGATTGAAGTTCTTGAGAATGATTCCCGAGGGAGGCAATTGGAGGGATTTGCCTGAAGATATGGTATCTATAGCAATGGGAGGGGCATATAAATCAGGTGGCGGCAAAGTTGGATTTTACAGGAGGCTGGCATATGATCAGCCGGCGCCAACAGTTGTTACATCTCCGGTCCAGAAGGCAACAATGATGTGTCATCCTACCCAAAATAGATCATTGAGTGTGAGAGAGTATGCAAGAATTCAGCAGTTTCCGGACGATTGGATTTTTACAGGCACTACGGCAGCAAAATACAGACAGATAGGAAATGCCGTACCAGTCGGTTTGGCTGAAGCCATTGGAAAGGCCGTTTTATCTGTAGCAAATGCCACGGCTTATATTCAGACAAAACGATTCCGGGGTACAAATGTACATAATAGAATTAGAAACGCAATAGAATTGGGGGGAAATCTATATGCCGCTAAATAGCACATATGATGAACAGTCTGTAGTTCAGGCAATAGCGTCGGCTTTGGAAACTTTTTATGGAACATTGATTGAAAAAATAGATGGACTGAATATACAGAAGGTAATAAAGCGGAAAAATCCATATTTATATCGAGCGAAAGCCATGCAGAGCGCTTCGGAAATTGTGGATTCTGTTCTTACCGCATTTGTAAGTTCGAGTGAAGAAACAATTTTTGGTAATTGTTTTTTTGAACCGATAGCAATAGCTGCCAGCGGTGGAAATAAAGCGTTGGCAGAAGGTATTGACATTATGATTCAAGACAATGAGACAAACACGATTTCTGCCATAGCGGTAAAAAGCGGCCCTGCGGTATTCAATGCAGACAGTAAAAAGCGGCAGGAGCAGAATTTTACAGCCGCATCAAAGCTGGCGCAGCAGGCAAAGGCAAGATATGAGGCATATATTGGCTATTGCTATGGAAAAAAGAAAGACTCCGGTAGGGGAAAACCTAAAATGTATCAGGAACTTGCAGGAAAGCGTTTTTGGACGGAATTGACGGGGGATGAAGAATTTTACATAAAGATTATAGGGTACATGGGAACAATGCCGGAAAAGTATGTTGCCAATTATAAAGAAAGCTATAACAAGGCGGCTAATAGACTGATAAGGGAATTTTCTAATAGCTTTTGTCGGGAAGACGGAAGTATCAACTGGGAAAAACTGGTGGAATTTAATTCGGGAGATTAGCATCCATGTAAAAGTAACGCCCTGCCGTATGGCAGGGCGTTATAAGCCATAAGATCAGACCGTTCCTTCTCGGTTTAAGGAAGAACGGATTCAGGGTCTGTCAGCAGGCGGTCGATGATTTCTTCCAGTAGAATTAAATCTTTTATGGAAAGCCGGTCAAGCTTGCGGCGGATGCGGCGTTCCCGCTCGGTGGGGGTGGACTCCATAAAAAATTCGGCCGGGGTCAGGGTGAAAAAATCACATAAATCGAAGAACGCTTCAAAGGATGGAAGGGATTTTCCAGAGGAGATTGCCTGTATGTAAGTTTTGCAGCGTCCGATTTCTGTGGAAAGATGGTATTCCGAAATATTTTTCTCCAGCCGCAGCGCGGTGATTTTTTCTCTCAGGTATTGTGCATAGTCCATGGATGATCCTCCTTGTCTAATATTATAGTGATTTTCCTGTTCTTCCACTCTTCCTTAGACTCGTTAAAAACGTTACAATCCCGGAAAACAACGAATAATAATCGTTAAATTTACCCGGGAAGGGCTGGGCCAAACCGGGAAACCGGCAGCAGAGGATCCGCAGGGCATGGCAGC
>DERU01000306.1 GCA_002361095.1 Lachnospiraceae bacterium UBA3332 | reverse complement strand
CATGTGGACTTCAACTATGAGGTGAGCCGGGCGCTGGCGGCCTGCGACGGCGCGATCCTGGTGGTGGATGCGGCCCAGGGGATCGAGGCACAGACGCTGGCCAATGTGTACCTTGCGCTGGACCACGATCTGGATGTATTTCCGGTGATCAACAAGATCGATCTGCCCAGCGCAGACCCGGAGCATGTGATCGAGGAGATTGAGGATGTGATCGGGCTGGAGGCTCAGGATGCACCGTTAATCTCCGCAAAGAACGGTGTCGGCATCGAGGAGGTGCTGGAGCAGGTGGTGGCGAAGGTGCCCGCCCCTGTGGGGAGCCCGGATGCGCCGTTAAAAGCGCTGATTTTTGACTCCGTCTACGATTCCTACAAGGGCGTTATCGTGTTCTGTCGTCTGCGGGAGGGAAACGTGAAGAAGGGAACCCGCATTAAGATGATGGCTACGGGAGCCACGGCGGAAGTGGTGGAAGTGGGCTATTTCGGCGCGGGACAGTTTATTCCCTGCGAGGAATTGCAGGCCGGTATGGTGGGCTATCTGACGGCCTCGATTAAAAATGTGAAGGACACGCGGGTGGGCGATACCATAACAGACCTGGACAACCCCTGTGCGGAGCCGCTGCCGGGCTACAAAAAAGTAAATCCCATGGTATACTGCGGCGTCTACCCGGCGGACACAAATAAATATCCGGATCTGCGGGATGCGCTGGAGAAGCTGCAGCTAAACGACGCGTCCCTGTTTTATGAGCCGGAGACTTCGGTGGCGCTGGGGTTTGGTTTCCGCTGCGGCTTTTTGGGGCTTTTGCATCTGGAAATCGTGCAGGAGCGTTTGGAGAGGGAATACAATCTGGATTTGGTGACTACGGCGCCGGGCGTTGTCTATCAGGTGCATAAGACCAACGGGGAAGTGATTGCCCTGACCAATCCCACGAACCTGCCCGATCCTTCGGTGATCGAGTTCATGGAGGAGCCGATCGTGAGCGCGGAGATCATGGTGAGGACGGAGTTTATCGGCCCTATCATGGAACTTTGCCAGGAACGCCGGGGACGTTATCTGGGGATGGAATATATGGAAGAAACCCGGGCGCTTCTAAAGTATGAATTGCCGTTGAACGAAATTATTTATGACTTTTTTGACGCCCTGAAATCCCGTTCCAGGGGATATGCCTCTTTTGATTACGAGATGAAAGGGTATGAGCAGTCGGAATTGGTGAAGCTGGATATTTTGATAAACCGCGAGGAAGTAGACGCATTGTCGTTTATTGTGCACAAGGACAGTGCCTATGACCGGGGCCGGAAAATGTGTGAGAAGTTAAAGGACGAGATTCCCCGGCATCTGTTTGAAATTCCGATTCAGGCGGCTGTCGGCGGCAAGATTATCGCCCGGGAGACGGTCAAGGCGATGCGCAAGGATGTGCTGGCCAAATGCTACGGCGGTGATATTACCCGTAAAAAGAAGCTTTTGGAAAAGCAGAAGGAAGGAAAAAAGCGGATGCGCCAGATCGGCAATGTGGAAGTGCCCCAGAAAGCTTTTATGAGCGTGTTGAAGCTGGATGACCAGCGATGAATGATGGGTTACGGCCGTTGGGGATTTATGTGCATATCCCTTTTTGCAGGCAGAAATGCCTTTACTGTGATTTTTTGTCGGCCGCCGCGCCGGATGCGGTCATGGGGCGTTATGTGGATGTGCTGTGCCGGCAGATGATGCAGGAAGCGCCGCAATACGCCGGATTTGCCGTGCGGACCGTGTTTGTGGGGGGAGGGACGCCCTCGATTTTGACGGGACTGCAGATGCGGAGGATTTTGGGGACGATACGGGACAATTTTACGCTTTCGGGGAATATCGAAATTACGGTGGAATGCAATCCCGGCACGCTGGATGATGAAAAGCTTGCCTGCTATCGGCAGGCGGGGGTGAACCGTTTAAGCATCGGCCTGCAGTCCGCACAGGACGACGAATTGCGGGCGTTGGGGCGCATCCATGATTATGAAACTTTTCTCAAAAGCTACCGGGCGGCGAGGAGGGCGGGCTTTTCCAATATCAATATCGATTTGCTGTCCGCCCTGCCCGGCCAGACGCTGGAGGGCTGGACGGACACCCTGCGCAAAGCCGCCGCGCTTTCTCCCGAGCATATTTCCGCCTACAGCCTTATCATTGAAGAGGGAACCCCTTTTTACGCCAGATATGGGGACGGATCCGCGCCCGGGTTTTTGCCCCTGCCTTCCGAGGAGGAGGAGCGGCGGATGTATGAGCGGACGGAGGAATTTTTGCGGGAACAGGGGTATTGCCGTTATGAGATTTCCAATTATGCCAGGCCGGGATATGCCTGCCTGCACAATATCGGTTACTGGAACCGGACGGATTACGTCGGCTTTGGGCTTGGCGCATCGTCGCTTGTGGATAATGTACGCTGGAAAATGACGCAGGATATGCAGACATACGAAAAAAACTTTGAGAAAACCGAAATACAGCGGCTTTCGTGGATGGAGCAGGTGGAAGAGTTTATGTTTCTGGGACTGCGCATGACGAAAGGGATCGCTGTGGCGGATTTTAGGAGATTGTTTGGGACAGGAATCCGGGAGGTTTATCAGGATACCCTGTGCAGGCTGGAAAGGGACGGTCTGCTTCTTTTTTTTGACGACGGCAGGAGAATCCGGCTGACCAAAAGGGGCGTGGATATCAGTAACTATGTGTTGGCGCAATTTTTGCTGTGAAAGGCCCTTCTGATGAAAATGCCGTTTGTGCGGCGGAATGAGAGGAGAAATGGAAATTTATTTTGCGCCTATGGAGGGGATAACGGGATATATTTTCCGCAGGGCGCATTCCGAATGCTTTGGTGCGGTGGACGCTTACTACATGCCGTTTTTGACGCCAAAACCGGGGAAAGGGCTTACCGGACGGGAGTCCAACGATGTCCTGCCAAAGCATAACGAGGGGATGCGGGCGGTGCCCAGATTTTGACCGGGCGGGCGGAAGGTTTTTTGCAGACTGCGCGCAGACTGCGGGAATTGGGCTACCGTCACGTGAACCTGAATTTGGGTTGTCCTTCCGGCACGGTGGTGGCGAAAAAGAAGGGGGCGGGTTTTCTCGCATTCCCGGGAGATTTGGATACGTTTTTGGAACAGGTTTTTGACGGTACGGATATGGAGATTTCCGTCAAAACCCGGATCGGAAAGGAAGATCCGGAAGAATTTTATGTATTATTGGATATTTTTAACAAATATCCTTTGCAAAAACTGATTGTCCATCCGCGCCTGCAGACAGATTTTTACCGGAATGCACCCAACCTGGATATGTTTTCTTATGCCCTTTCCCATAGTAAAAATCCGGTTTGCTATAACGGCGATTTGTTTTCCGTTTCTGATATGGAAAAGTTTTGCGCGCGTTTCCCGGACGTGGAAAGCGTCATGCTGGGCCGGGGGCTTTTGGTTAATCCGGGACTTGCGCTGGATTACCGGCAAAAAAAAGGGCAGGATTCCACGGGGACGGCCTGTACCAAGGAGCGTCTTCTTCCGTTTTTGGAAAGGCTCTCGCAGGAGTACGGGGAGGTTCTTTCGGGGGAGAGGGACGTACTTTTTAAGATGAAGGAACTATGGTTTTATTTGGGAAAGCTTTTTGCGGACGGGGAGAGGGAACTGAAAATGATCCGTAAGGCGCAGCGGATGGCAGAGTATGAGAGCGCGGTGCGGCGGCTCTTTTGGGAAAGGGAACTGCAAATACCGCAGCAGATAAGGTTTTGAGGCAATTGGCGTAAAATGGGGACAGATGGAAAGGCACTTAGGGCTGGGCTGCGACATAGAATAAGGTAAAAGGACGATACCGGGTTTAGGTTTGCAGCCTGCAAAAAGCTTGCAGGCTGCAGCCGTTCCGGGCGGGGAGCCATGTTTGAAAACCTTTTTACAACCCCTGTCAAAAGAGGAGGAAAGCCTTTGCATACAGGCATTGCAGGACGAAGATGCCGGAAGAAAAGAAAAGGCGAAACAACTTCTGGTGGAGCGTAACCTGCGTCTGGTGGCACATGTCGCTAAGAAATATGCCAACACGGAGGAGAGCATGGAAGACTTGATTTCCATCGGTACCATCGGACTGATCAAGGCGGTGGATACGTTTGACGCCGCAAAGAACAACAGACTGGCAGCCTATGCGGCGCGCTGTATCGACAACGAGCTTTTGATGATGCTGCGCAGTAAGAAAAAAATATCCCGGGAAGTGTCCCTGTTTGAACCTATCGGAACGGATCGGGAGGGAAACGAAATCAGTCTCTTGGACGTGATGGAACAGGAACAGCCGGATATCGTGGAAGAGATGGAAAAACAGCGGCATCTGCATAGGCTGCAGGGGCTTTTGGAGACGGAACTTTCCGACAGGGAAAAGGAAGTGCTTACCCTGCGGTATGGGTTGGCCGGAGGCAGGGAAGTGACCCAGAAAGAGATCGGGGAACAGATGGGGATTTCCAGAAGCTATGTGAGCCGGATTGAGAAGAAGGCGCTGGGGAAGCTGCGGGAGAAGTTCGAGCAGGGGTAGCCGGTCAAGATGGAAAAGTGCCAGAAAAAGGATGGAACCACTTAAACCATAGCGGTTGGATAGGGACTATCCTTTTTTCTTTATCTGCGATTCGGGTGCCCTAGACAAAAATGTGACAGGGTAAGCTGTCTTTTAGGGATCTGTATTTTGATAGTTTTGAGCATTTTCTGCATGAATTTACTTCTTTCTTTTGGCTGTTTTTAAGCTGATTTGGAGCAATGTTGTGTCAATGCAAGCCGTTCTCCGGCAAAACAAAAGCTGATAGAGTTGAAAAGCCGTTATTATAAGAAACAAGACAGCGTACTGTTGGTCATTCAATCAGACGGAGACACCCGTTATGTATGGGGTGGTATTTCGGATAAAGGAGGTTCCAGATTACTATACCGAACTCAGTAAGAAATCAGCGGATGAATTATTGAGATATTCTTCCGCATCCGGGATGTTTAAATATGATGATGTTTACTGGGGTATACATGTGAGAGCCAATGATTTTCAGTATATAAACAGTTTCAAAGAGTCCAAGATTAATTATCCGGAACATAGATTTGCAGAAAAGGATATGGTTGAGTTGTATCCTTTGCCGCTGCATTTAGCGAGGGCTCTCGAAGAATATCTTTTTGATGTATGAGCAGGCGCCTGTTCCGAATAAAGTATCTTGTTTTTATATTATGCTTTGCTGAATTTGTCAGACACTGTCTAAAAATCTTTTGACCACACTATCGAAAGAGTTAAGTTTGAGACTGGGGAAACTGCGGGAGAAGTCTGAGCAGAATTGGCCGGTCAAGAAAATCTAATGAATTTTCTTGTAGGTTATATGGGAAGCATGTATAATATGGAATAAGGTCAATTTTGATAGATAGAATATGGTAATGGGCGTATGGAATAGGGAGGCTATAGTGCCATGGCAAGAACTGTAGGGATAGGGATTCAGAGTTTTGACAAATTGATTGAAAACCAGTATTTATATATTGATAAGTCAAATTTTATCAAAGAGTGGTGGGAAAATGGAGATGATGTAACTCTGATTACTCGTCCGCGCAGATTCGGGAAAACCTTGAATATGAATATGCTGGAGAGATTTCTTTCCATAGAGTATGCAGGCCAGGGAGAGATTTTTGATGGGCTATCCATATGGAAGGACGAGAAGTACCGAAACCTTCAGGGAACCTACCCTGTAATCTTCCTAAGCTTTGCGGGGATAAAGTCGTCTTCTTTTGACGAGGCCAGAAAAAGTTTATTCTATCTGATTGAAAAATTGTTTAACAGATATGAATTTTTGTTGAAGGAAGATAGCCTGAATGAAAAAGAAAAGGATTTCATAAAAAACATCTCTGTCAATATGGATAACTATTCCGCCATTTCATCGCTGGGGACGCTGTCCGAGTTTCTGTATCGTTACTATGGGAAAAAGGTGATTATCCTGCTGGACGAATATGACACACCTCTTCAGGAAGCCTGGGTATACGGTTATTGGAAAGAGATGGTGGAATTTATCAGGGGTCTGTTCAATTCCACATTCAAGACGAACCCGTATCTGGAGCGGGCGGTTATGACAGGAATCACAAGGATAAGCAAAGAATCTATCTTCTCTGATTTAAATAATCTGGAAGTAGTGACTACTACATCGGAGAAATATGAAGACAGCTTCGGGTTTACGGAGAAAGAGGTATGGGCGGCATTGCAGGAATGCGGTCTGTATGAAAGCCGACTGGCTGTAAAAGACTGGTATGACGGCTTTACATTCGGAAAGAGGAAGGATATTTATAATCCATGGTCGATTATCAATTATCTGGACAAAAAAAGGCTTTCCACCTACTGGGCCAACACCAGCAGCAACGGACTGGTGGATAAGCTGATACGGGAGGGAAGCACAGACATAAAAATATCCATGGAGAACCTGCTGAAAGGCGGGCATCTGTACAAGGAAATCGATGAACAGATTATTTTTGACCAGTTAGACGCAGATGAGAATGCCATCTGGAGCCTGTTCCTGGCAAGCGGATACCTGAAAGCGGAGAGTTACGAATTAAATGAGGAGACGGGAGCAGATTTGTATGAGTTGGCACTGACGAATAAGGAAGTACAGATTATGTTCCAAAAGATGATTCGGAAATGGTTTACCCGTTCCGGGGCGGTCTACAACGGCTTTATCAGGGCGCTGCTGCAGGATGATGTAAAGTCCATGAACGCTTATATGAATCGGGTAGCCCTGGCCACGTTCAGTTATTTTGACAGCGGACGAAATCCCTCCATGGAGACACAGCCGGAGAGGTTCTACCATGGCTTTGTGCTGGGGCTGGCCGTGGAACTGGCAGACCGTTGCATCATCACCTCCAATCGGGAGAGTGGCTTCGGAAGGTATGATGTGATAATGGAGCCGAAGAACGGAACAGATAATGCGGTAATAATGGAATTCAAGGTCAGGGATTCGGGAGAGGAGAAATCGTTGGAGGATACTGCAGATGCCGCCCTGAAACAGATTGAGGAAAAGCGATATCAGGCAGATTTAGAGAGCAGGGGATTCTCTGGCGACCGTATTCGGAAATATGGCTTTGCATTTGAAGGGAAAGAAGTTCTGATAAAAAGTATTTGAAAATTTTTCGATATATTTTTAGCCCTAACTTGACAGGAGAGGATGTGAGCCGGATTGAGAAGAAGGCGCTGGGGAAGCTGCGGGAAAAGTTTGAGCAGGGGTAGGAGCCGGAAAATTAGGGAAGGGATACGCAAAATGGGATAGAGCCGGTTTCAGCTGTAAATGCTCAAACCAGTTCTGTCCTCTTTTTTATTCCTGCGGGTAATGAGCCAAGTCTGTATGATGGGTTGATTACATATTTAGCGGCTGCTGTGGAGGGACAGGGCTAAAGGAAAATGTTTTATAAACACGTTTACTTCTACCATTCGTCTGCAGCCCAGCAGACGATCGCTCATGCAGAAAAACTAAAACCCCGGAACGGTTCAATTTCATTTCCGCTACCCCTACGCCCTGCTTTGCGTGATTTTTGGCAATTTTTTTGGTGAAAGACGATACATGACATATAGGTGTCATGTTTTTTGTGGTATACTTGGATAAAATGTTACTTTTCACGGGCAATGTCA
>DERU01000182.1:4609-6803 GCA_002361095.1 Lachnospiraceae bacterium UBA3332 | reverse complement strand
GCCATTGGGGCTGAACTGTTACTGGAAATCCGTAATTTCAAAGGGAAAGGGGTTTGACTATGTTTCAGAGGATTTTGTATGGAGGGGATTATAATCCGAACCAATGGCCCAGGGAGGTTTGGGAGCAGGATATGCGCTATTTCAAAAACGCGCATATTAACAGCGCTACCGTCAATGTTTTTTCCTGGGCAAAAATACAGCCGGCGGAAGAAATATACGATTTTTCCGAACTGGATGATATTGTGGACATGCTTAGCCGGGAGGGATATGATATTGTGATGGCGACATCCACGGGGGCGCTGCCCGCATGGATGGTAAAGCGGTATCCGGAGGTGGCCCGCACCGATTATGAGGGCAGGGCGCACAAATTCGGGCACCGGCATAACGCATGTCCCAACTCCCCGGTATTTCAGAAGTTTGCCGCAAAGATTGCCGGAAAGCTGGCGGAGCGTTACGGCAGCAATCCCCATATCGCCTGCTGGCATGTGAGCAATGAGTACGGAGGGGAGTGCTATTGCGAAAACTGTGCGAAAGCCTTCCGGGTATGGCTGCGCGAAAAATATAAGACTTTGGAAGCGTTGAATGCGGCGTGGAATATGGAGTTTTGGGGACATATCGTTTATGACTGGGACGAGATTGTCCTGCCCAATGCCCTCGGGGACGGCATTGGATGGGAAAAAACGGCTTTTGCGGGTATGTCCGTTGATTACCGGCGGTTTATTTCCGACAGCATGCTGGATAATTTTAAGATGGAACGGGACAGCATCCGCAAATTTGACCGGGAAACGCCGATTACAACCAACCTGATGGGAACTTACAAAGGACTTGACTATTTTAAATGGGCCAAGGAAATGGATATTGTTTCCTGGGACAATTATCCCGCTTACGATACGCCCTGGAGCAGCGTGGCCATGCGGCATGACCTGATGCGTGGCCTGAAAGGACAGCCTTTTATGCTGATGGAACAGACGCCCAGCCAGCAAAACTGGCAGGCATACAATTCCCTCAAACGGCCGGGACAGATGCGTGCCCAAAGCTACCAGACGATCGCCCACGGCGCGGACACCATCCAGTTTTTCCAGCTGCGCAGAAGCAAAGGCGCCTGTGAGAAATTCCACGGGGCCGTCATTGCCCACGCCGGGACGGACCGGACGCGTGTGTACAGGGAAGTGGAGCAGTTGGGAAGGGAATTGGAGGCGCTTGGGAACCGGACACTGGGAAGCGTACACGACAGTAGGGTGGGGATTGTTTTTGACTGGGACAATTACTGGGCGTTGGAATATACCAGCGGCCCTTCCGTGAGGCTTACCTATGTGGAACAAATCGAGCAGTATTACCGGTTTTTCTATGACCGTAATTACAGTGTGGACATGATTCCGGTGGATGCTGCGCTGGACCGGTATAAAATCGTGGTCGCCCCGGTGCTTTATATGGTGAAGGAGGGCATGCGGGAGGCGCTGGAGGATTTTGTACAAAAAGGCGGCGTGCTGGTGACTACTTACATGAGCGGGATTGTGGACCAGTCGGACAACGTACACTTGGGCGGATATCCGGGGCCTTTGCGCAAATTGGCGGGGGTCTGGGTGGAGGAGATCGACGCGCTTGCGCCCGGGCAGTATAACGAAGCCGTTTTTGCGGACAAAAGCCGGGTAAAGTGCGGACTGGTGTGTGACCTGATGCATTTGGAAGGCGCACAGTCCCTGGCCGAGTACGGGAACGATTTTTATGCGGGAATGCCGGTATTGACAAAGAATGCTTTTGGGAAGGGCTTCGTTTACTATGTGGGAAGCGAACTGGACGCGGAAGGGCTTTCCAGGACGCTGCGGATGGCGGCGGAGGATGCCGGTGTTTCGCCCGTTATTCCGGAAGAAACCGGGTTGGAAGTAAGCCGCCGCAGGGCAAAAGACTGCAGCTACTATTTCGTGATCAATTTCCGCAAAGAGGAAGCGGAGATTCCTGCCTGCCTTGTAGGAAAAACGGATGTGCTGACCGGCAGACAGACAGAAGCCGGGGAGAAGTTATCCCAATACGATGTGAAAATTCTGCAAGTGAAAGAATAAGAACAGGGTTGGAACAGGGGGCAAAGGCCGTAAGGCTTTTGCCCTTTCTTGTACGATAGGAAATTTCATTTCCTATCGTACAAGAAAAGACGGTGATGCGTACTCGCGCGTAAGGAAAAAGTTGCCTGGCGGCA
>DERU01000182.1:2767-4362 GCA_002361095.1 Lachnospiraceae bacterium UBA3332 | reverse complement strand
AAAGAGTTGCCTGACGGCAACCGCGCTCGACGCGGCGTGTGCGCTTTGCGCACACTTTTTTATACGTTTCTGTACAAAATTTGGCGTCTGCGGTTATGCGGCAGGGATAAAATCACAGTTTCAACACAGTTTCGACATGGTTTCTCCTTATTTTTCGGATAAACTATTTTCCATAATTGACTTGACCGGAAAAAAGAAAGGAGGCGCAAAAGGGTGGATTTTCGGCATGAGTGGAAGCATGAGATCAATTATTCCGATTTGCTCGCGGTCAGGCAGAGGCTTGGCTGCATTGCGGCGCAGGACTGCCATGCAAAAGACGGGCGCTATGAAATCCGCAGCCTGTATTTTGACACTCCCACGGACCGGGCGCTGCGGGAAAAGCTGGATGGGGTGGATATGCGTGAAAAATTCCGGATCCGCTATTACAATGGGGATACGTCCCTGATTCTTTTGGAGAAAAAGATAAAGCGCGGCAATCTGTGCGGAAAGGAAAGCGTACCGTTAAGCAGGCGGCAGGCGCAGGCGGCTGCGGATGGGGAATGCAGATGGGGGACAGGGGAAGGATCGCCGCTTTTGCAGGAACTGCGCCGGAAAATGACCACGCAGCAGCTTCGGCCAAAAACCATCGTGGATTATACCCGCGAGCCCTTTGTGTATGCGCCGGGAAATGTACGGGTAACCCTGGATTACAATATCCGGACGGGTCTTTCGGGGACGGATTTTTTAAACCCGGACTGCGTGACCGTTCCGGCAGGGGACGCGCCGGTGATTCTGGAAGTAAAATGGGGTGCGTTTCTCCCTGAAATCATCCGGGACGCCGTACAGCTTAGGGGCCGCAGAAGCGGCGCTTTTTCCAAATATGCGGCATGTCGGATTTACGGTTAACCGCAAACAATTCGCAGTTTGCCGTTTAAAAAATTCAGAAAAGGAGAATGCGGGACAATGACGTTTCAGGATATTTTTAAATCCGGTTTTTTGGAGAATATGGACAGTGTGGGCGTACCGGATATGGCGCTTGCGCTTTTGCTTGCTTTCGGGTTGGGAGTGTTTATTTTTTACGTGTATAAAAAGACGTTTGCGGGGGTCATGTATTCCTCCGGTTTCGGCGTCACGTTAATTGCCCTCACAATGATCACGACACTGGTGATTTTGGCGGTGACTTCCAACGTGGTTCTTTCCCTTGGCATGGTGGGCGCGCTGTCCATCGTGCGTTTCCGTACGGCAATCAAGGAGCCTTTGGACATTGCGTTTCTGTTCTGGGCAATTGCGGCGGGCATCGTCCTTGCGGCGGGACTGGTTTTGCTGGCAGTGTTGGGAAGCGTGTTCATAGGCGTCGTGCTGTTGGTGTTTGCAAATCGAAAACCGCACCGCAATCCGTATATCGTGGTGGTTGGCTGCGAAAACCACGACAGGGAAGTACAGGTCATAAAGCTGTTGGAAAGCAGGGTGGAACGCTGTGTGGTCAAGAGCAAATCCGCACAAAAGGGGGCGGTGGAACTGAATCTGGAAATCCGTATGAAAGATGACAATACGGATTTTGTCAATGAACTGGCGGATATGGACGGCGTAAGCAGCGCGGTGCTGGTCAGCTATAA
>DERU01000182.1:2047-2436 GCA_002361095.1 Lachnospiraceae bacterium UBA3332 | reverse complement strand
GGTGCTGGTCAGCTATAACGGCGAATATATGGGCTGAAAGGAAAGGCGATGGCGACACATAAATACGTGGATAAATATGCATCGGCATTGCTGCGCTGACCCTGCTTTTGGTCTGTGTATGCTGGCGGATGCCAAAGACGGGCACAGTGCCGGTACTGGCGGCGGCAGGATATGAAGCGCGGCTGTTTGATACGTCCAAAGTACATACCATAGACATCGCCATGGAGGATTGGGACGGGTTTCTCGATACCTGTGAGGATGAGGAATACCACGCATGCTCGGTGGCGATCGATGGGGAGGATTACTTTGACGTGGGGATCCGTGCAAAAGGAAATACCTCGCTGAGGTCGGTGGCCGCATACGGAAACGACCGTTACAGCTTTAAAATC
>DERU01000182.1:1551-1746 GCA_002361095.1 Lachnospiraceae bacterium UBA3332 | reverse complement strand
TACAGCTTTAAAATCGAATTTGACTGTTATGAGCCCGGACGCTCTTATCACGGATTGGATAAAATCAGCCTGAATAATATTATACAGGATCATACCTACATGAAAGATTATCTTGTATACCGGCTGATGGGAGATTTCGGGGTGGCCGCCCCTTTGTGCAGTTATGCCTATATTACGGTGAACGGGGAGGACTGG
>DERU01000182.1:0-1243 GCA_002361095.1 Lachnospiraceae bacterium UBA3332 | reverse complement strand
ACGGTGAACGGGGAGGACTGGGGATTGTACCTTGCGGTGGAAGGGGTGGAAGAGGGATTCCTTGCCCGCAATTATGGCAGCGGTTACGGTAAACTCTACAAACCGGACAGTATGGACATGGGCGGCGGAAAGGGACAGGGCGGACGGTTCGACATGGAGAAACTGCAGGAACGTTTTGGAACGGAAATGCCCGGGGGAACCGAAGGGGAAAATAGGCCTGTGCGTCCGGAAGAAGAAAACGGGACAGGGGAAAATGTACCGATGCCGCCGCCGGAGGAAGGGCAGGCGGGAGAAGGGGGCAACGGCGACCCCCCTTTTGACGGGAAAGGCAGGCAGAGCCGGGAAAACGGCATGCCAAAACCGCAGGAAGGGGAAAATATGCCGCCGGGACAACCGGGAAAAGGCGGTATGCGCATGGGCAGCGACGATGTGCTGCTGGTTTATACCGGCGATGCCTATGACAGTTATCAAAATATTTTCGACAATGCGAAAACGGATGTTACGGACGCTGACAAAGACCGTTTGATCGCATCCTTAAAAAAGCTTGGGGAAAAAGAAAACTTGGAAGAAGTTTTGGATGTGGAAGAGGTTCTCCGTTATTTTGTGGTGCATAATTTCGTATGCAATTTTGACAGCTATACGGGCGGGATGATTCATAATTATTATCTCTATGAAAAAGAGGGCAGGCTTTCCATGATACCCTGGGATTATAATCTGGCGTTTGGCGGTTTTGGACAGGGAGGACAGGATGCCGCCGCCATGGTGAATTTTCCCATAGACACGCCGGTGTCGGGGGGAACGGTGGAAGACAGGCCGATGCTTTCCTGGATTTTTGCGGATCAGGAATATACCGGTCAATACCACGAATATTTTGCGGAATTTATACAGAAATATTTTGCAAGCGGTTACCTGGAAAAGGAACTGCAGTCCGTCAAAGAGATGATCGCCCCCTATGTGGAAAAAGATCCCACCCGTTTTTGCACTTATGAAGCGTTTGAGACGGGAATTGATACCTTAAAAGAGTTCTGTCTGCTTCGGGCCAAAAGCGTGCAAGGACAGCTGGACGGTTCGATTCCGGCAACCGCAGAGGGACAGGCACAGGATTCGGCGGCGTTGGTGGACGCTTCCTCCATTTCCCTGTCGGCAATGGGAAGTATGGAAAATGCCATGCCAAACGGAAAGTAACGAACTGTTACCGCATTTCGTAACAGTTCAGACGGGTCTGAACTGTTACCGCATCCGC
>DERU01000194.1:885-3985 GCA_002361095.1 Lachnospiraceae bacterium UBA3332 | reverse complement strand
GGCGGGCAGCAGCAGAGGGTGGCGATTGCCCGGGCGATGATTAAAAATCCCAAGCTTCTTCTTTGCGATGAACTGACCGGGGCATTGGATACAAAATCATCAAAACAGGTACTGAAATTTGTGGAGAAAATGAATTGTCAGTTTGGTACGACGGTGATCATCATCACACATAACGAAGCGATTGCGGATATGGCGGACCGGATCGTACGCCTTAAGGACGGCCGGATTTGCGAAAACCGGGGGAATGTGCGGAAAATTCCTGCGGCAGAGCTTGTGCTGTAAGGAGGTTTTCGGATGAAGCTGAACAGACGTTATGTGCGCAGTGTGAAGGAAAACCGGTCTTTTTATATTTCTTCGACGGTACTTACTGTTGTAACACTGCTTCTATATTTTTTATTTAATATCGCAGGGAATGCAATTCTGAATTTCAGCAGGGAATTTTATGCGGAAAACAAGATTGAGGATGCACATTTTACCACATATATGGAAATTCCCGCAGAAGAACTCCAAAAGCTTGCGGATACATATGACATAACGCTGGAGGAGCAGCGGTATATCAATATCGAAACCGGCGACGTTACTGCCCGTATCTTCGACAGAACCCAAAATGTCGATTTGTATGAAATCACACAGGGGGAAGATGTGTCGGAGGACGGCGAAATCGTCATATCCGAAGGGTATGCTGTGGAAAACGGCATAAAAATCGGCGGCAGCATGAAAATCGGCGCTGCAAAATATCGGGTCGCCGGCTTTATGCAGCGGCCGGATTATCTGTATATGCTTGAGGGAGAGGAGGATTCCTACAAGAATATTTCCACTTTTTATCTCTGCTATATGACGGACAGGGAGTTTGAATCCTTAGGCGATACAGGCTGCCAGTATCTTGTAAGGTATCATCAGGATTCGGATGTCAAAGGATTCCGGAAGGCTGTGCATGAGCGCTATTATATGCGTTCCTATTCTGCTGCGGAAGAAAACCCGCGTATTACCATGGTGGAGCAGCAGGCACAGATGTTTATCGTCATGGCGTATGTCCTTTTGTGCATCCTTCCTTTGGTAGCGGTGGTCCTGATCAGCATTATTATCAGCCGCAAAGTGAAGTCGGAACAGCGGATGATCGGAACCCTCTCGGCACTGGGTTATAAAAAAAGACAACTCATGATTCACTATGCAGGATTTGCGGCGATTCCGGGACTTGCGGGCGGCATTTTGACAGCGGTGATTTCCCTCATGGCAGCGCAGCCTTTAAGTGAAATGGGGCTGCAGGATTACGAACCTATGCGTGTAACAGGGCATTTGCACTTGTTTGACGCTGTGCTGGGCGTAGTGGTTCCCACCGTTTTATATGTTCTTGCAGCCCTTTTATCGGTCCGTAAGTTACTGAAGAAGGATACGGTTTTGCTGCTGAACGGCAATGCGGACGACGGGAAGAAGAAAGGAAAACGGATACTGGCCGGGAGAAAGATTTCTTTCCGTACAAAATTTGCCGCCCGTTCCCTGCTTGGCAATCCCATGCGCAGCTTTGTGGTTCTTTTGGGTGTGTTTTTGGGCTGCTTTATTATGCTGCTGGGGCAGGGCTTTTTCGATTCCATAGACCATATGGGAAGTACGGCGGCGGACGAAATGGGCAGCTATGAGCATCAGTATGTTTTGAATGAAATGCTGACGGAAAATCCCTATGGCGGGGAAGCCATGCTGGTATCGGCCGTGGAAAACGCAGACGGCAGCAGGCTGTCCGTGATTGGGACGGCAAAGAACAATCCGTATCTTTTTTTCAATGACAATGACGGAAATTCCGTATCCCCGGAAGAAGGCTATTACATTACAAGCCTTGCGCAGCTAACCCTTGGATGGCGGGAGGGCGATACGGTGACGGTATATAATCCGCTATCGCTGGAGAAGAAAGAAATCAGGGTTGCAGGCATTATCCGCAATAATGTGCGGAAGAGTATTGTGGCCTCCAAAGCCCTTGCCGCAGACCTTATGGGACTGGATGAAAACAGCTTTAACTGCATCGTCAGCGACCGCGCCCTTTCCGTTCCCGAAGCCAAAATCGCGCAGGAGAGCAAGAGGAGCGATATCACCGACCAGGCAAAGACCATGACAAAACAGATGGATTTTCTGCTGCAAATCATTATCGGACTGGGCGTTATCATCTGCATTGCCGCCGTATATGTGGCAGTCAATATGCTGGTTACCGAAAGCCGCAGCAATATTTCCATGTTGAAGGTGTTGGGTTACCGGGACAGGCAGATTAACAAAATCCTGTTAAGGTCGCATCACATCCTGCTTCCTGTCGGAATCCTTCTGTCAGTGCCGTGCGTTTATGTTGCGGCGGACGCATTCTTTTTGCTGATGGTAGATTATGGCGTAATGCTGATTGACACTTATATTGCGCCGGAAAGTTATCTTATTTCGGTTCTTCTGACGGCCGGCTGTTACTTTGGCTCTCTGTGGCTGCTGCGCCGCAAGGTGAAAAAAGTTGATATGATTGAAAGTTTAAAGGATAATAGGGAGTAATGGGATATAATAAAAGTATCCTTTTTTCAAATACGTTTTAGGAGGTATGGCTATGAATTTTTATGAACGGGCAATGGAACTGCGTGAGGAAACAATTACCCACCGCCGCTGGCTGCACAGCAACGCAGAGGTTGGCCTGCATATGCCAAAAGGGCAGGCCTATGTCATGAATCAGTTAAAAAGATATGGTCTGGATCCGCATCCCTGCGGGCATGGAGTGACTGCAGAACTGGGAAGGGAAGGGGGCAGGACGCTTTTGCTCCGGGCGGATATGGATGCGCTGCCCATGCCCGAAGAAAGCGGTGAAAGCTTTTCCTGCCCAACCGGTACGGAGGCGCATACCTGCGGTCATGATTTCCATGCGGCCATGCTATTGACAGCGGCAAAGATGCTAAAAGAAAAGGAAGACATGCTGTCCGGCAGGGTTCGTTTTATGTTCCAGCCTGCGGAAGAAACCTTTGAGGGCGTTAAGGATATGCTGGCAGGCGGGATTCTGGAGGGTGTGGATGCTGCCCTGGCTTACCATGTCGGTTCCGGCAGGATGCCGGTGGGCTTGTTCATGTACAACAGCGGCGGAACC
>DERU01000194.1:0-576 GCA_002361095.1 Lachnospiraceae bacterium UBA3332 | reverse complement strand
CAACAGCGGCGGAACCATGATGTATTCTGTGGACGGTTTTCGGATCACGGTGCACGGCCGGGGCGCCCACGGCGCGTATCCGCACAGTTCCATTGATCCGATCAATATCGGTGTTCATATTTATCTTGCCCTGGAATCGCTGATTGCCCGGGAGGCAGATCCCGGCAAAGCCTGCGTGCTGACCATTGGTAATTTTTCCGCAGGTTCGGCGCCCAATATAATCCCGGATACCGCCGTCCTTCAGGGAACTTTGCGCACCAATGACAGCGCAAGCCGTGAGAAACTGGTCCGGCGGCTGCAGGAGGTTGTCCAAAAGACCGCAGAGGTATTTGGGGGATCGGCGGAGATTGCGATGATTTCTGAGGTGCCGCCGTTGGTTTGTAATCCTGTCATGACGGATGAAATAGTAGGTTACATGGAAGAATTGCCGATTCCCGGTCTGACCCCTGTTCCTGACACATCCGCCAGTGCTTCCGAGGATTTTGCGACTATTGCGGAGAAAGTCCCCAGTGTATTTATGTATCTTTCGGCAGGATATATGGATGAGCGGGGTGATGCCCCTGCCCACAATCCGAA
>DERU01000299.1:477-2896 GCA_002361095.1 Lachnospiraceae bacterium UBA3332 | reverse complement strand
TTGCCGTCAGGCAACTTTTTCCTTACGCGCGAGTACGCATCACCGTATTTTTTTATGCGATAGGAAATTTCATTTCCTATCGCATAAAAAATAACCCCGCAGCAAGCTGCGGGGCATCGGATTCATATCCTTTCCTGTTATCGTTTCGCCAGAACCGAACGGCAACGCTTTATTCTTCGTATCCGTTGGGGTTGTTGGACTGCCACCTCCAAGAATCCTCACACATCTCCCGGATACCGTACTCCGCCTCCCAGCCGAGTTCCGCTTTCGCCTTGGACGCATCGGAATAGCAGGTCGCAATATCGCCGGGACGGCGCGCCTTGATCACATACGGGATCTTCACACCGTTGGCTTCCTCGAAATTCTTCACAATATCCAGCACGCTGTAACCTTTTCCGGTTCCCAGATTATAAATGCTTAAGCCGGAGCGATCCTCAATCTTTTGCAGCGCCTTCACATGGCCCCGCGCCAAATCCACCACATGAATATAATCCCTGACGCCGGTTCCGTCCGGTGTGTCATAATCGTTGCCAAATACTCCCAATTCCTTTAGTTTGCCTACTGCCACCTGCGTCACATAGGGCATCAGGTTGTTGGGAATGCCGTTGGGATTTTCCCCGATCGTACCGCTCTTATGCGCGCCGATGGGATTGAAATAACGCAGCAGCACCACGTTCCATTCCGGATCCGCTTTCTGAATATCGGACAAAATTTGTTCCAGCATGGATTTGGTCCAGCCGTAAGGATTGGTACACTGTCCCTTGGGACATTCTTCCGTGATGGGAATGATCGCCGGATCCCCGTATACGGTTGCGGAAGAGGAAAAAATTATATTTTTCACGCCATGCCTGCGCATCACATCCACCAGGGTCAGCGTACCCGCAATATTATTCTCATAATATTCCCAGGGCTTTGCCACGGATTCCCCCACCGCTTTCAATCCCGCGAAATGGATGCAGGAATCAATCTTTTCCTTTTCAAAAACAGCGTCAAGCGCATCCCGGTCCAAAATATCCGCCTTATAAAACGGTACCTTCTTTCCCGTAATTTTCTCTACCCGTTCAAGGGATTTCTCGCTGGAATTGCACAGGTTATCCAAAACCACCACTTCGTAACCCGCATTTTGTAACTCCACAACCGTATGGCTGCCGATATAACCGGCTCCGCCCGTCACTAAAATTGCCATGATACCATCCTCCGTTTCCGCCCTGCCGTAACCGTTCCCGTAATGCGTCACGGCTCAGCCTTGCTACACCGCCGTTGTCTTTTACCACAAAACATCCGGATACACGCCGTCCGCTTTCAGCTTCGCAATGGATTCCACCACATATGGCTTATCTTCCTTATACGTTACGCCAAACCACTTATCTGCGGAATGCAGTACCTCTACGGTAGCCTTGCCGGATTTTAGCAGTTTATCCACTTCTATGGGCAAAAAGCACTCGGACTTTAACGGATTCTTCCCTACTTCCTCTGCAAAGAACCGACCCACTGCCGTCCCCAATTCCTCCAATATGCTGGGGGAAAACGCCCACATGTTCATGGAAACCGGGGTGTCCAGCGGAAGCGGCGTCCATGTCGCCCCGTCGTCCTCCGTAAATGCCGCCCCGTCCGCAGTGCGCACTATTTTGGTCCGTTCCGCAATCTCCTGCAAAAAACCCGCCTCATCCGTTACGCAAACGCCCCGCGCCACGGAACCGTTTTCTGTCAGGGTATTTCCCAGCCGGTAGCCCACCATCGCATAGCGGAACTTGTCATCATCCTTATGGGTGGTCAGGAAACGGTATAATTCCTCATATGCGCTCCGCCCGTAATAATCGTCCGCATTGATGACTGCAAAAGGTTCCTTCACCACATCCCGGCAGCATAAAATCGCGTGCGCCGTTCCCCAGGGCTTTACGCGCCCCTGCGGAATTTCAAATCCTTCCGGCACATTGTCAAGTTCCTGGTAAACATATTCCACTGCAATATGTTTACTCACGGCATCCCCGACGCATTCCCTAAAATCCTTTTCATTTTCCTTTTTGATGATAAAAACGACTTTGCCAAAACCCGCCCTTACCGCATCATAAATGGAAAAATCAATGATCTTGTGTCCCTTGTCATCCACGGGGTCGATCTGCTTTAATCCGCCGTAACGGCTTCCCATCCCTGCCGCCAAAATTACCAGTGTCGGCTTATCCATCTGTTCCCTCCAATCTTAGCCCATCGGCCTTTCCAAAACAATCCCTTCTTGTTATGCATACCTGTCAAAATGTTAAATGTCAAAAACCCCTTCCCGTCTGTCCCACAGGTATCTGCCCAAACGCTCCGCTTTTTGGGCAGTAACACAAAATGACTCCCTCTCCAGTCGTCATTTTGTTTCATTATAGCACATAGTCCAAAGGCCTGCAAGCCTGCATCAGGGCGCAAAATTGTC
>DERU01000299.1:0-162 GCA_002361095.1 Lachnospiraceae bacterium UBA3332 | reverse complement strand
TGTCCGAACAAAGTGAGTTTTTTGCGTCCTGATGCGGTTTTGGAATCCCGTTGGGATTTGGAGGAATTTCCCGTTTTGGATATTACCTCCGGAAAAGGTTCGCCCGCGCCTTCCCCACCTCCGCTCCCCGGTTTGGCCCAAGCCCTCCCCGCCCCGTGAAAA
>DERU01000027.1:18571-18984 GCA_002361095.1 Lachnospiraceae bacterium UBA3332 | reverse complement strand
GCTTCATACCCCGGCACCAGTCTCCGGAAAGAATTGGTGGAGGGGTTGGTGAAAGCGCAAAGCGACGCGATATGGGCAAGCAGTCCCCCGATAAAATAATGCGCCGTACGGCTTAATCCGGAATAGCCCTTTTCGTCATAAAAAACCGGCTTTTCGTCTTTTTGCAAAAGCATATGTACATGCATACCGCTCCCTGCTTCCCGGTAGATCGGTTTTGGCAGAAATGTGGCGGTTTTCCCCATCTGCGCCGCCAGATTTTTGACAATATATTTGACGGTCATCGTATCATCCGCCATCTTGGACATATCGCCAAGTTCCACCTCTATTTCCATCTGACCGGGCCCTCCCACCTCATGGTGGTGGTACTTCACGTCAATCCCCCACTCCTGCATCATCATGCACATCCGGCTGCG
>DERU01000027.1:15216-18267 GCA_002361095.1 Lachnospiraceae bacterium UBA3332 | reverse complement strand
CATCATCATGCACATCCGGCTGCGCAGATCATATCCCACATCCTGCGGCGCCGTTATATGGTAGCCCCCTTTGTCCGCCACCTCATAGCCGTTATTGCCTGCCGTCTCCAGACTGCGGTTCCACGCAGCCTGCCGGGTATCGATCCGGTATCCGCACTCCTGCGGCCGCACCGTATACCGCGCGCTGTCAAACAGATAAAACTCAAACTCCGGCCCGATCAGCATCCGGTCCGCAACGCCCGTCCGGCGCATGTATGCCTCCGCGCGCAGACTGACATTTTTGGGATACTGGTCAAAGGGCTGATTCTCCCCTTTTCCGATCACGCACACGTTTCCGCACATGGTCAGCGTGGGGATTTGCGCAAAGGGATCCACATAGGCCGTTTCCGGATCCGGCAGAAAAACCATGTCGCTTTTCTCAATAGGCGCATAGCCGTAATTGGAGCCGTCAAACCCGATTCCCTGGACAAAAGTATTTTCCCCGAACCGTTCCACCGGAATCGTAACATGCCGCCACCGTCCGTCGATATCCGTCATTTTAAAATCAATCATCCGAATCTGTCTGTCCGCGCATAATTTTTTGATCGCTTCCACCTTATCCATCCAAACTCCCCTTTCCGTCCCGGGCCGCAGCGCCGTCCAGGTATTTTCCCAATGCCGTGCGCATTTTCCGCCTTGTAGGATGCTTCCTTCATTATAAAAAAAATGTCCCGAATAGTCAATAAATAACCGCAGGGCTTCACGGAAATCAATTTTGCATCCGGAACAGAAAGACATGGGGGCAGGGAAGACTTGGGCCAAACCGGAGAGGGGACGGCGCGGACGGTTATTTCCCGGAGGCTATATCTCCAAAGCGGGGAAATTCCCCAAATTCCACAGGATTTCAGCGGCAGGGCGCAAAACTGTTTGAACAAAGTGAGTTTTTGCGCCCTGCCGCGTTTTGAAATCCCGTGGGAATTCGGTGGAATTTCCCGTTTTGGATATTACCTCCGGGAAATAACCGTCCGCGCCGTCCCTTCTCCGGTTTGGCCCAAGCCTTCCCTGCCCCGCAAAAAGCAGCCCTGCGGTATCCGGTATGTCCCTTTATTCTTTTACGCCGCCAATGGTAAGACCCGCAATAAAATATCTCTGCAAAAACGGATACAGACAGACAATAGGCAGCATGGTCAAAATCGTCGCTGCCGCACGCACGGAAGTCGGCGTGACGGCCGCCGCTGCGGACGCGTTTTTCATGGTATCCGCATTGGCCCCCTGATTGGTCACGGAAGACAAAAGCTTCATCAATTCATACTGCAGCGTAGTGTACTCGCTATGCATACGGTTATACAACATAGCGTCAAACCAGGAATTCCACTGTCCCACCGCCACAAACAGCGCTACCGTTGCGTACACCGGCTTGCACAAAGGCGAAATAATTTTTACGAATATGGTCATATAGCCGGCGCCGTCCAGCTGCGCCGATTCCTCCAGACTGTCCGGAATCCCGGTCATATAAGTCCGCATGACAAGCATATTGAAAGCGCTGATCATACCCGGCACGATATACACCCAGAACGTATTGGTCAAATGCAGATTTTTATACAGCAAAAACACCGGAATCATACCGCCGTTTACGTACATGGTAATGACCCAGAACAGCGAAAGCTGGCTTTTAAACAAAAACCGCTTCCGGCTCACAATAAATGCCAGCAATGCGTTTGTCACCAGCGCGGTCAGCGTCCCTAAAACGGTACGCGCGACGGATATGTACGCGCCGGTAACCAGGTTGTCCTTGACCAAAACCGTCTGGTAATTTTTCCAGGTAAATTTGCGCGGGAACAGGTAGATGCCGCCGCGCAGCGCGTCCGTCCCGTCGTTTAACGAAATTGCCAGCGTATTCAACACGGGGTAGAGGGTAATCACCACAAAGCAAACCATAAACAGCGTATTCAATGTCGTAAACGCCACATCCCCGGCTGACCGCTTAAACTTTTTGGGTTTTACCGTCGGTTCTTTTTCTCTTCTCATTTTGCTATCCATCCCTCCTGCTTTTTAAAAAAGCCGCTCTTCACCGGCGCGTTTTGCCAGCTGGTTTGCCAGTACAATGAGGATGATACTCACCACGCTCTTAAAAATACCCGCCGCCGTACCGATCGCATAATCGTTCTGGCTGATTCCCCATTTCAAAACATAAATATCTATGGTTTCCGATACGCTCTTAACCAGACCGTTTCCCAACAGATATTGGACTTCAAATCCGGCATTCAGCACATTTCCCACGTTCATCAGCAAAAGAATCATAATGGTCGGTTTTATCCCCGGCATCGTAATATGCTTGATCTTCGCCCATCTGCCCGCCCCGTCAATGGCGGCCGCCTCGTACAGACAGGGATCGATGGAAGTAATTGCCGACAGATAAATGATTGCGTTCCACCCCGTTTCCTTCCAGACATTGGCAAACGCCACTATCGGCCAAAAGAATTTCGGGTGCGCAAAAAAGTTCAAAGGCTGCTCCAAAATGCCAAACCGCAGCAGAAGTTCATTGATAATTCCGCTGGAGGAAAGCGCGTCGTGCAAAATACCTGTCACGATAATCCAGGATAAAAAGTGGGGCAGATAGGATATGGTCTGCACCGATTTTTTCCCCCATTTTGACCGTACCTCGTTGAGCAGGATGGCAAACACAATGGCCATCACGAAAGTGGCGACAAGGTTAATCACGCCCATCGCCAGCGTATTGCGGATAACCCGGATAAACGCGGCGTCCTCAAACAATTGCCTGAATTTGGCCAGCCCCACAAACTGCGAATGCAAAAGTCCCTGCTGCGGTTTGTAATTCTGGAACGCCATGAGCCAGCCGCCCAGCGGTACATAGCAAAAAATGACGCCGTAAACCACAAAAACAGCCGCCCAGAACAACAGCACCCTCTGACGTTTCACTTCTTTCCAGGTTATTTCTATTTTTTGACCGTTTCCCGTTTTTTTTCTTTTTCCCATTCTAACCTCCCTGCACGCTTTGGCGGGCGCAAATTCACGGTTGAAAAACTTTCGCATATGGTTTTTCAACCTAAC
>DERU01000027.1:1562-14948 GCA_002361095.1 Lachnospiraceae bacterium UBA3332 | reverse complement strand
CGGGCGTAAATTCACGGTTGAAAATTTCCGCATATGGTTTTCAACCCAAACTCCCAGCTGCATCGTCCGGCTCCATTGCCCGGCGTTAAAAGCTTCCCCTCTGCGGCTTTTCAAAGCCGAAGCCGCATTCCTTCCCTCTTATGCGGTGTAAAGCGGTAAAAGGGCGGCGGCAATCCATCCTTACACTGCCGCCGCCCTTTGCCATGCATTTTAACGCTTTTTTACGATTCCTATTTGGCCTTGGCCTCCTCCGCCAGTTTCATTCTGCGGTCCAGTTCCTCCTGCATCTCTGCAAGGAAATCCTCCGGCTTACAGGCAGCGTATACTTCCATATACTCTTCCCAGCCCTTTTCAAAATCGTCCGCCATAACTACTTTGGGAAGCCACTCATGCTTGATCTCCCCCATCTTGATCCATGCGGTGCCGCCGGGCGTAGCGGTGGTCATATTGTTGGAGTAGGAATACATCGGATACCAGGGCCCCGGCTCGTCGTTGGTTCCCACCATGTCTATGTAAGTGGAACATCCGTAAGCCTGCAGGCATTCCTGTACGTCCTTGGGCAGACTGTCGAAAAACTCTTTGGGCTGCTCGGACGGCGAAGCCGCATTGATGCCGTCCGCATCCAGTCCGCTATACTGCGGGAAGTAAGAATAAGAACACAAATGGGATGCCTTGTAAGCGGTATCCGCAACCTTTGTCCGCATTTCATCCGTCCGGTAGAAAAGGCCGTCCTCACCGACTTCATAATCAACGCCTTCCACGCCCCATGCGCGAAGCCTGCGGATTTCCGGGCTCAACAGATCGTCGATAAACTGCAGTGCGCCTTCCACATCTTTACAGCTGACAGAAACGGCAACGCCTCCCGTAGCGTTTAACGTGCCGTCCGGGGATGTGGCCCTCCACTGGTTTTTTACATCCTCCGAAATGGTAAGGGGCAGCGGAATGTAATTGCAGCCTTCCTCCCCAAGTCCCTGCAGCTTAAGCGAATCGTTTACACTATAGGCAAAATTCCACCACTGGTCAATCATTCCCAGCACACGTCCGGTGGACAGTTTCGCGATATATTCGTCATATGTCTGCGTAAAAGATTCCGGATCCACGATTCCTTTTTTGAACTCTTCATTGAGTTTCCCAAAATACAGTTTTGCCGTTGGCGTAGTATTGTAATCCGCAACCGTCAGTGTTTCGGGATTGACCAGCACGGAACCGTCGTTTGGATAGCCGTCCAAAAACTGGGGTGCATTTTCCAGGCAGAAATATCTCCAGTCCTCACAGAGGATTGTATAAGGGATATTCGGCGTACCGTTCTCCATGGTCGGATTTTCCGCCACATAGCTTTCCAGCAGGTCAAAATACTGATCCATGGTTTTGATCTGGGGATATCCGGCCCATTTGAGCACACGCGTCTGAATCCAAAATGCTTCATCATTGTGCGTCGTGGTCATGTCTTTTTCCCAGATATTCCCAAACTGAGGAATCCAATAAATATGGCCGTCTGCCTGACGGATCTCGTCCCATTCTTCGTCCGTGTAAAAATTTTTGATGTTGGGATAATTGTCCAGATAATCATCCAGCGCCACAAGCGCCCCCGCGTCCAAAAGCCTTCCGGAACTTCCGATGAAATCCGGATACTCCCCGCCGGCAATCAGCGTCCCATCCGCTTCCTCCGCAGTCTGCCCCGTCAGCCAGGTCTCTTTGCATTTCGCACCGATCTTCTCGGCAATGATCTGCTGGATTTCGTTGTCGTCGTTGATCTCGGAACCGGGTACCCCAAAAAACGCGGTAAATTCCTTAATCTCTCCCGATTTGCCCTTATCGCCGGACGCAGTGTCCTGATTTCCCGCTTCCTGATTCCCGGCTGTCTGTTTTTCCCCTTCCCCACAGCCTGTAAGCATAGAAGCCGCCATGGCACCGGCCAAAAGAAGCGCCGTTACTTTTTTTCCTTTCATACTTTTCTCCTTTCTTGTGCACTTCTCATGCATCCTATGCATAACATTCTACATTTATTGTGCGTATTGTATACCCGACAAAGGGTACAAAAAACAGGGGTAAATTATAGATGTACAAAAAACCCCTGCATAAGCAAATGTCTTTGTCTATAATTACCCCTGTAAAATTCTATAATTCCTCCGGTTGCGCTTCTTCCCGGATCCGTTTCCGGAACCGGGCGGGCGTACAGCCTTTCGCCACGACAAATCGGTCGATAAAATAATCCATATCCCGGTAACCGACCCGCTCCGCCACCTCGGCGACTTTCATCCCGGAATGCATCAAAAGTTCCGCCGCCCGTTCCATTCTATAATTGTTTAAGTAGTCCTTGAATGTAACACCGTAATTTTTCCGAAACAACTGCCCCAGATAAGCGGTATTCACAAAATACTTTTTCCCCAATTCCTTGAGCGTTAAGTTTTCCGCGTATCGCTTCCTGATTTCTTTTTCAATCTCCGCCAAAACCCCATAGGTTCCCTTACTGCGCAGCTGCGTCAAATAGTCCGCGTATTCGCAGGCAAACTTGTATAAATGGCAGCGGTTTCCCCGGATGATTCCTCCCTCAAAGGCATTATGTCCGATAAACCGCAGGATCTCCTCCTGATCCACATTTTCGTTCTGCACCGCCGCCAGGTGCGCCAGGCCAAACAACAGATAACCGATATTGATGTCGATCAACTCCAGATCCATACCGCTGCCGTTCATTTCCCTGTCCAGCCGTTCTACCCACTCCCCGATTTTTTTCTTCTCATTTTGTTCCACCGCCGCCAGCAGGCCGTCAATGGTCTGTTTACAGAGCGTACTCCCGGCCGCTGCGCTGCCCTCCGCATTCAGCCGGATATCCCGGAACGACCTAGCCACCGCAACGCTGCGGAAAGATTCGCCAAGTCCGGAAAGGCTTTCTACCTGGTTGCCTACCAGCATAATGACCGGGACGGCAATTTTCTGCCGGATCCTCCCCAACAGACCGCTTAGATATTCCTGCTCGGACTGCCCGGCCCTTCTCGCTGTGGCCTCACAGTAAACCATGCCCACGTCATACCGGTTTTCCCGTCCGTATACGTCGAAAATGCACTGGTAAAACCCCACCAGTTCCTGACATATCTCATAAAGCTGACGCTGCCAATACCGCTTTTTTTCCTCTGCCATATCCCCCACCATCGGCGACCTGACATCGATTTCTATGCCGATGTAGCGGAGTTTTCCGGCGGTGCGCAGACGTTCCTCCACATACTGCAGGTTGAGGGCATCATATTTTCCCCTAAGGATCGCGATCAGGTTTCTGGCGAAAAGCGCTTTTTCCTGCAGGCGCGCTTCCATGCGATGCATTTCGTCCGCCGTATGCAGGTTATGCACCCGCTGCAGCAGGCCGGTCAGTTCTTCCTTATTCACGGGTTTGAGGATGTAATCCACACAATCATTGCACAGGGCCGCCCTTGCATAGGAAAAGTCCTGATAGCCGCTCAAAAAGGCAAA
This sequence comes from Lachnospiraceae bacterium UBA3332, assembly GCA_002361095.1. Taxonomy (GTDB): domain Bacteria; phylum Bacillota; class Clostridia; order Lachnospirales; family Lachnospiraceae; genus Gallintestinimicrobium. The sequence goes on along the minus strand of DERU01000027.1, from coordinate 11,483 downwards.
ATAGGCGTTCGTTACCTTCCCCTTCCGCACAGTCTCCAAAAGTTCGATCCCCGTCATACCCGGCATCTTAATATCCGCAAGAATCAAATCTACCGGATTTTCATATAAATATTCCAAAGCCTCCAAACCGTTCGACGCAGTTTTGACAATCTCATATCCATAACTTTCCCAGTCAATCAGCACGGACAACCCCTGCAAAATAAAGGGTTCGTCATCCACCAACAATACTTTCAGCATTTTCAGTCCATCCTCCTTGGTTCACATCAAAGGGCATCCTGATGAGTACCAAAAGCCCCGCTCCCTCCTCGCTTTCCAATTCAAAATGCACCTGTCCGTTCATGGCCATTTTCAGGCGCAGGCAGACATTGAGCACACCGACCCTTCCCTTTTTCCGAAGCTGCCCGATCTGCGCCCCGTTCATCTTGTCCTGCAAAGCCGCCGCCTCCAAGGGCGTCATACCGTTTCCCGTATCCTCCACCTCTAAAAACAACTGTTCCTGCCTGCGATAGCACCGCACAAAAATCCATCCCGCCGCCGTCTTTTTTTCCATCCCGTGCACACAGGCATTTTCCACAAATGTCACCAGCGTAAGTTTGGGTATCTGCACGCCGCCGCATTTTGCTTCCATCTCAATCCGGTAAGACAAACGGCTCCCAAACCGGTATTTCTGCAGTTCCAGATATGCTTCTACAAATTTGAGTTCTTCCGACAAAGGGACGCAGTCATCCCCCCAATCTACGTTCTGCCGCTGCATCATGGCGAGTTTCTCCACCATATCCGCCGTTTCATCTTCCCCTTTCAAAAGACTGTGCATGCGTATGCTTTCCAATGCGTTAAACAAAAAATGCGGATTGATCTGACTGTGAAGCGCCAAAAGTTCCGCCTGCTGGCGCGCGATGTCTATCTCCTGTTCCTTAAGCTTATCTTTGTATACGGTTTGAATCAGTTCATTGATTCGGTCCGCCATATTGCTATAGCTGCGCATCAGTACACCAATTTCATCCTTCCCCTTGGGCTCGGCAATCTTTGCGAGAAATTCCTCATCGCTTTTTTCAAAAACATCCCCCAATTCACGCAGCCGCAGGGTAAAGGATCGGTTCATTCCCACCATAAACAACGCGGGAAGCAGGATATTGACACACAGCAGCACCGCGACCAAAACCATATTATCCAAAATCACATCCAGCGCCGACACGGCACTGTCCATTACCAAAATGTCCCATTCCTGCCCGTAAAGGTTTATGTTCCTGCAAACGGCCGCCTCTTTATATAGATTCTCCCCGGAAGGCTCATACATCTTCCAGACTCCCTCTGTCCCGCTATTGGAAAACAGGATTTTGTCGCTATCGCATACATAAATATTAAAGTTGTAGCGGGCGTTTATGATATCCCTGTTTAGCGCCGAATAATCCAAATCCATGCGCAATACATTTTTATGCAGCCCCTTATGGTAGTAATCCATCCATCGTATCACCGATATTTTTCTCTGCCTCTGGTACTCGTCCTGTGTTTTTTCAAAATGTGCAAGCACCATAATATCATTGTTGCCCTCCTGCAGCGCACGGTACCATTGCGTATCTTGCGCCAGCGCAAGTCCCGCAAAATAGCCGCCGTTTACAAATCCCGGATTATCCGCATATATAACCGTTTTGTAACCGTTAGCCCCAAGTCCCGTCTCATACAGCGAATCCTTTAACAATCCGATATACGCATTGTAATATTCCAGCGGCGCGGAATAACTGCCTTCCATGAACTCATTCACATACCGGTTGCGGTAAATGACCTGTGTCAGATTCACCGCGTTGTCCACCTCGGTCTGCAGGGAATAGGCGATGGCCTCCGCCGTATTGTTCATTTCCTGCCGCCTCGCCGTAAAATCCGCCTGCAAAATGATACAGACCACCGCAGAATCCGAGACAATCAACGGTATCATCACGCAACACACATACATGAGCAAAAGCTTCCATTTCAAGCCGATATTATTCAGCAAATCCTCCGCCTTTTTGGGCAGCACAGCCAGGCACCTTCCCACCGCTTTTTTCAGGTTATCCATCGTACCCCCGCTCAATACCGGACGCTGTCCGTCAACGCAGCGTCCACTACCTGCGCCTGCACCCGGGCCAGGAAATCGTTGGGATGGTTCAGCCAATTCCCGGTAAGGTCAATATAACGCTTCCTTTTTTGCAAAACTTTCTGGACGGCCTGTACATTGGCAACGCCCACCCTGTCCCCCCGCAGCGCCAGAAGCGCCTCTTCCTGCTCCTTTTGATACGCGCAAAACCAAAACGGCTCCGTTGCCGCCAATTCGTTGGGCAAGGTTGTCACAATCAGCAAAAATTCCGTATCCGGGCAGTCTTTTTGAATCCTTTCCATCAGACGCGCCGTTTTGTCCCGGTATTGTGTCCCCCTGCACCGGTCATTCATGCCAAACCCTAAAATGACCAGGTCCGGACAATGCCCGGCCACCCTCTCCCCGGCATTCGCAATCGCCCAATCCGTATCCACACCCCCCACGGAAGTATTGGTCCATTCCACCATACCCCGGCAGCGCTTTTGCAGGTTTTCCAGCAAAATCCTGTCCCAGGCCGGCTGTCCGGGCGCCTGTCCGTACATACCGCTGCAATCCCATCCGCAGGAAATGCTGTCCCCGTAAAGCACAATCCGGATTTTTTCCCCTTTCTGCATCTTTTCAAAAAAGCGTGGGATATATTCCCTGGCGGATTGGGGCGTCTCGCCCTGCCAATCCTCTTTTGTCGTATAGGTAACGGCTATCTGCCAGCGGGTCACATTCTGCGGACAGCCCACCGCAGACAGATTCAGGTAGCGGCCGTCTATGGCCTCCACCGGGCCAAATCCCAGGGGCGGCCTGCCTTCCAGCGCCGCTGTGGCCGCCTGCCCGGTTTCATAGAGGAAACTCTCCCAGCCGGTACTGCAAATCCTGCTGCCCGCAGGCACTGTCAAAAAGGCGTCCTCCACCCGGTAATCCCTGCCTTCCTCATAGCAGACCGTACCGTCATAACTTTCCACCCGGAGCACTTTTTCCGGCAGGCGCGAAAACGGCGCCCGGCATCCTCCTTCCTGTGCAATCATGGCAAAAGTCTCGCGGTAAACTTCCCCTTTTACCCAAACGGGCCGCATCCATTTTTCCAACCGTTCCATCCGCCTTCCCCCTTCTTCTTTTGTAAAACGTTTTTCTTCTAAACCGATCATATTCCCATTTTTCCGGCCTGTCAACCACATCCTTGCTTTATTGGCCGTATCTGGTAACAGTTCAGACAGATCTGAACTGTTACCGTATCTGTAGCAGCTCAGCCCCCAATGGCAGCAGCTTCAATCGGAGACAGGCACGTGCGTATCAAAAAGTTTCAAATCATAAAAAATTGCGCATACTAAACAAAACCTGCAAATGCAAAGCGCGGCAAAAGCGTCCGAAACTGTTACGAATTGCCAGAAAAAAAAGCCCGAATCGGTACATACTAAGAAGGACTTTGTGACGATGTCCTTTTCTTTGCTTGCGCCGTCTGTGAAAAAAGCAGGAGAAAGCTTTAAGAAGGATCCTAAAGAAAGGAAGTAAAGCTGTGGAAAGAAAAACCGTAAAAAAAATCATTTTTCGGATTGCCGCTGTTTTGGCGATAACAGGAATGTGCAGTGCCTGGATCTGCTTTACATGGGGGCAAATCCCTGCTTCTATCCGGATTAAAGCTGGGATTTGCCAGGAATTGGATTTGCACGCCCCGGTAACGGGAAATATCTATTTGGAAGAAAGCGAAAAAAACGCGGAAGCAGTCCCCGCCTCCGGAATGCAGATGCAGCGTATAAGCGGAGCCGGATCGCTCCGGGTTGATTTTGCAAAACCGGTCACCCTGCTCGCCAATCAAATGCAGTCCTACAAAATGGATGTAAAATTGTTCGGCGTCATCCCGTTCAAAACCGTGGACATTCAAGTCATTCCCGACGAAATGCTGCTCCCCGCAGGTATTCCCATCGGCATCTATGTAAAAACCGACGGTATTATGGTAATTGCACAAGGGGAATTTGAAGGCTATGACCACATGCGCAAAGAACCGGCCAAACATCTTTTGCAGGCCGGCGACTACATTCTCAAAATAGACGGTGTGGAAATGGAATCCAAATCCCAACTCACCCAGACAGTCGCAGATTCCGGCGGCCGGGAAATGATTCTCACCATACGCCGTAATGACGAAACTTTCGACGTAAAGGTCAAACCGGCCCAGGATGTCAGCGGGGAATATAAACTGGGTATCTGGATCCGGGACAATGCCCAAGGGGTCGGCACTATGACTTATCTGGAACCGGACAATACTTTCGGGGCTTTGGGACATGGTATCAACGATACGGACACCACGCTGCTTATGGAAGTCAAAAGCGGCAGTCTCTATAAAACGGAAATTGTTGCAATTAAAAAGGGGGAAGGCGGAACTCCCGGCGAACTGACCGGAGTCATTGATTATAACCGGAACAACAAAATCGGGACGGTGGAAACAAACTCCGTCGGCGGCATTTTCGGGACGCTGCAGGCAGATACCGCTTCTTCCCTGCAGGGGGAAGCTTTGCCCATCGGTTTAAAGCAGGATGTGAAACCGGGAAGCGCACAGATTTTATGCTGCGTGGACGGCAGCGCTTCCCCGCAGCTTTACGATATTGAAATCACGGCCATTCACTTAGACCATGACAACGTCAACCGGGGATTGGAACTGCAGGTGACGGATGCGGCCCTGCTTTCCCAAACCGGAGGAATCGTACAGGGAATGTCCGGCTCCCCCATCCTGCAGGACGGGAAAATCATCGGAGCCGTCACCCACGTACTGGTCAATGACCCCACCAGGGGATACGGGATTTTTATTGAAAATATGCTTTCCCAGTGACCCTGTTCATCCCGGAGCCGCCAAATGAATAAAGATACCGGAAAGAACCCGCACCATGCGGCCATGCCGCATGTGTGCAGGCACAAAACACACGGCGGACGCGCATTCCTGCCCTCAAAGTAACAGCTTTTCTACGATACCAATCTGCATTTTGCTTCCTGGAAAATGAATTTTTTGCTAATTCTTCGTGCAAAACATTGTGCTTTACGTGCAAACAGCATATACTATAATCATCAGCACAAAAGGAATTGGTTATGTGGCTGTCTCTACCACAAATATCAGCATCCGCTCCACAGCGTTCAATATCTTTGTCCGCCAGCCGCTGCGTGAGGGCAGGAAGGACTACAAACTGACAATGAAGCGCGGATTAAAAATCGGACTGTTAGAGGACGTGGTTGCTGCTCATGCAATGGGCGAACCGCTCCCGGAAAGGAGGGAATTTTTATGAATTATAAACAGGAAGCCTTCGCAAAAGCCGCACCTGCCATCATCAAAAATCTGCAGATGCGCGGTATGGAAGGTTACTATTTTGCCACAAGTGCGGAGATGGTCGACTCTGTCCTTTCCATGATGCCCAAGGGAAGTTCGGTTTCCTTTGGCGGTTCCGCCAGTCTCACCCAGTCCGGCATGATGGATGCCCTTGCGTCCGGTTCCTATACGATTATCGACCGTGCGACGGCCAAAACCGATCAGGAACGCAGGGAAATCTATGCCAAAACCGTTATGTGCGACTACTATTTTTGCAGTACCAATGCCATCACCCTGCAGGGCGAACTGGTCAACATCGACGGTAACGGTAACCGGGTCGCCTGTCTGATTCAGGGGCCGGCACACGTGATGCTGATCGTAGGCATGAACAAAATCGTGAAAGACATGAACTGTGCGATCCAACGCATCCGCACACAGGCCTGCCCTCCCAACGCCATCCGCCTGCATCTGCAGACACCCTGCGCAGTCACCGGCATATGCGCGGACTGCCTTTCCCCGGAATGCTTCTGTAACCAGATCGTCGTAACCAGGCGTTCCCGTCACCCTAAACGCATAAAAGTCTTTCTGGTCGGGGAGGAACTGGGTTTTTAAGTTGCCCCTGCCTATACCTACATTTCTGCAGACGTATCCGTATGCGGAAGCCCAAAAAAGGCCGTGCCGGAATCTATTTTTGTTTCCGGCACGGCCTGCTTTCTGCCTATTCATTCCGGATTGCCGCCAGAGGACTTAACTTCATTGCCCTTCTGGAAGGGAAGAATCCGGCCACCATCCCGATAATCACCGCAAACACCAGCGACGCGCCTGCCAGCCATACCGGTATGAATGACAGCGTGGACATATTTCCGCTGGCCGCCACCGCCTTATTGATGATCGCCGAGATCCCATAACTTAAGCCCAGTCCCGCCACGCCTCCGATAAACCCGATATAAGCGGCCTCCACCAAAAACATCGCCTGAATGTTGCGCATATCGCATCCCAGTACTTTCATAACGCCGATTTCCTTGGTACGCTCATAAATGGACATCATCATGGTATTGGTGATGCCGATTGCCGCCACTAAGAGGGAAACCGCGCCGATACCGCCAAGCATCGCCTGAATATTGGCATACTGCTTCTGGGTAGACTGCACCCACTCGATATTGCTGTCCGCCTCGTAACCCAATCCCCGGATATACTCCTGTACCTCCTGCACGTAATCGATATCGTCCACGTTCACCTTTAGCTGGCTGTAATAAATTTCCTTGTAAGGCTTTCCGTTGGAAGTGGTCGGCTGTCCCGGAATGGCCTTGTTCCTGAAAATCCGTTTCAAGGTCACCTTTAACGCGTCTATATTGCAGTAAATCCGGTAAGAATTCGGTGTCCAGCTGTTCTCATCGTCCCCTTTTGCTTCCACGCCTGCCGTCGGGATAATATACTTCTTGGGGGGCGGCGTCGTACTGCCCCCCATCTCATCCCCGCTGCTGTACTGGCTATTCCAATATGCGCTCTGGTCAAAAATGATGAACAGCGTATCGTTCATCAAATCCACCACCTGCTTCCCTTCATTGGACGGATATTCATAGGTTTTGGGATTATAAAACTGGTTGGCAATCTCGTTGCCGTAAAAAAATTCCAGTTCCGAATCGCCTGTAGGCAGATGCCCCTCCCCAACATTAATATTTAAATCCTCCAGTGCCTGCGCCGTCATGCCCTGCACATTCATCCAGTCGTTGATATACTGTCCGTATTTTGCAATCACACTGATCTGCAAAATGGGAGACACGCTTTCCACATGCTCGATCATCCCAAGTGTTTCCACCGTCGCATCGTCCAGCCGCATCACCTTCTCTTTGGAGGATGAGGAGGAACCTCCTGACGAAACGGCTACCGCCATCCCGTCCCCGCTGCTGCCCCTGCCCTCATACACCTGTATGGTAGTCAGTCCGCCGTAGCGTTCGATATCTTCCATCGTCGCCTTGTTCAGCCCCAGTCCCAAAGAAATCATGACCACAATGGATGCCGTACCGATGACCACCCCCAGGATGGTCAGCACGGTGCGGAACTTTCTTTTCCAAAGGCTGCTCGAACTCATCCGCAGCAAATCAAGAATTTTCATAGTCACGCATCCTTATCCAGATCCAGTAAGTCCTCCGCCAGCAGCTTAGCCGCCTTTCTTTTCTTCCGAAACTTCATAACCCCGGCAATCGCCGCCACCGCCACTACCACGGCCGCCGCTGCAATCAGAATAATTCTCGTCAGCGGAGTTTGCGTTTTTTCCTCGTCCACCGGTTCCACAGGCATATCCATCATTCCCTCGTCCATCATCATTTCACTGACAAAAATCGTAATGTCCTTTTCTTCCCTTGTCTGGTTACCGGCGTCATCCTCATAGGTAATCACCGCTTTTACCGTTCCGTCGTCCATGGTGGCCGCAATGCCGGTAACCATCGCGTCCACGTTGCCGGTACCGCCGGGCTGGAGGTTGCCGATGAAAGTGTCGCCCCCCTCCACGGAATCCGCCTCAAATTTTACCTGCACGTTATAAAGCGTGGTTTTTCCCGTATTATAAATCTGGAACATGACGTTGGACTGTTCCCCCACCATGATATCGGAAGGGTTAATCTCCGGCGTGCTGGCATCAAATTTGGACTCCTGCTTTACGGGAATGGATACTTTCGCCTCGTCGCTCAAATCCGCCTTCAAATCCGTGTCATATTTCATTTTCACCGTCACCACGTATGGCTTCTGGGAAAGATCGGCTTTCGCCTGCATCTCGATCTTTAAATCCTGACTGCTGCCCGCAGGCATCCGGGCCACATAAATCGAACTGGAACCGGATGTGGGAAGAAACGCCGCATAGCTGTTGGTCGTCGTCCCGTTTGCGCCCTCCGTTCCGCCTTCCACGGCTTCCAGGTCAAACAACACGTTATTGACCGCCGTATCCACGGAAGTATTCTTCACATGAATGTTTAACGTAAAAATATCCCCTGCATAAACGGTTGCCGGATCCGTCTCAAATCCCGTCACGATAATCCTCGGCTGGGACACATTCGTCTCCTCGCTCATGCCGATCCGCCCGCTGCCCGGCTTGCCCTGACAGTATACGAAAACGGAAACCTCCGCAGGCTCCGTACAGCGGATCCCGTCCTTGCTGTACCACACCTTGAACTTCAGCGGATAATACCCTGTCAGTACATCCTGTCTTGCCGTAAAAGTATAGGTCACCTCCCGGCGGTTAAAAATCGCCTCGTCATACAAACGGGTGGCGCAGCCCGGAATCTCGCTGAAATTCTGGGTATAACCGGTAGTCTCGGGCACAAAAGGCCACGTCGCCACGTCATTGGTCACTTCCGGCTCCACCAATATATCCGTCAGCCATTCTTCCCCCAGGTTAATCAGGGGCAATACAATATTCACGCTCTGTCCGTAGGATACGGACGGGGTGCGCCAGTTATGTGCCAGTGTCAGAAATTCCGTGGTGGTGGTGACGGTTCCGCTCTTCTCCACCGCCGCGTCCATCTGTCCTTTTACCTTGGCCACATAATCCCACATCTGCACTTCCGTCATTTTTTCGGAATTGGCGATATAGTAAATGCCGCTGTACAAAATGCTGTCCAGTTCGTCCAGAATATACTGTTCCGGGTCTTCCCGGCGGATCAGCGTTTTCATATAGTTGACCATTTCCTCGTCCGCATCGGCACGCTGGTCGTCATTGATATAAGAGGTATCCCCGGAATCCTCTTTGCTGCCGGAACCGCCGGAATTTCCCGAATCGGTATCCGGAACGTCCGGGACAGAGGCAGGCGGCTGCGCGGAACTTCCGCTTCCTGCGGATGCCAGCACTTTTACGATGCCTTTTTCCAGTTCCACAAACTTATCCAAGTCCTGTTTCGTCTGGGTTCCCTGCTCAATTTTGATGCGTGCGATCTCAATTTCCCGCCGGATGGAATCGTAGTTTGCACTATTTTTGTATCCTTCCAAAACAGCATACAGGTCGCTGATAGCTTTGTTCTTTTCATCCTGCGTCGCCGACGGATCTGCCAACGGACTCGGCGTATTGGCATTTTCCGGCTGCGCCTCTGCCGCCAAAGCCATCATATTCCCGCCCGCCGACGTCCCTGCCATCCAAACCGCCAAACCTGCAATCAGCAATTTTCTCCGAAACCTCTTCATTCTGTTCATTCTTTTCTCCCTCGCTGCTCTCCGTATATTCCGCTGCACGCGCTTCCCCGCCGTACCGGCCCGGTTGCACCCCGACCGTTATTCCCCGTTTCCGTCAGGCATCACAACATCCGCCTGTAAGCCGCTGCGCTTTGCCCTGTTATCCTCAATCTGCACAATCTTGCCGTCTATAATGTGAAAAATGCGGTCCGCAAAACTGGCCAGGTGGTTATCATGGGTTACCATCACCAGTGTCTGCTGCTTTTCCCGCACCACCTTCTGCATCAGTTCCATCACTTCCTGCGATGTGTTGGAATCCAAATTTCCCGTCGGTTCATCCGCAAAAATAATCTCCGGGTTTACCACCAGCGCCCGGGCGACTCCCACACGCTGCTGCTGTCCGCCG
>DERU01000027.1:1126-1308 GCA_002361095.1 Lachnospiraceae bacterium UBA3332 | reverse complement strand
GCTGCTGTCCGCCGGACATCTGGGTCGGCCTGTGGCTCTTGTATTTTTTTAGGCCCACCAAATCCAAAAGCGCCGAAGCCTTACGCATCCGCTGGCTTTTTCCCATCCCCTGAAACGTCAGGGGCAGGGCCACATTCTCCACGGCATTCATGGTCGCCATCAGGTTAAAAGACTGGAAGATA
>DERU01000027.1:671-840 GCA_002361095.1 Lachnospiraceae bacterium UBA3332 | reverse complement strand
CAACTGGAAGATAAACCCGATATGCTCCCTTCTGAATTTGACAAGCTGGTTTTCCGTCTTGTTCTCCATATGCTCACCCGCAATGACGATTTCCCCTTTGGTGGGCTTCTCCAATCCTGCCAGCATATTCAAAAGCGTCGATTTGCCGGAACCGGACGTTCCCACAATC
>DERU01000027.1:0-344 GCA_002361095.1 Lachnospiraceae bacterium UBA3332 | reverse complement strand
CGGAACCGGACGTTCCCACAATCGAGCAAAACTCTCCTTTATAAATGGTAAAGTCCACGCCGTTTAAGGCGCGCACCTTTGTATCTCCCACCCGGTATACTTTATACAAATCCCGCACCTGTATCACCGGTTTTTGCATATCCTGCATCACATACCCTCTTCCTTTACCGAATCCGTCCTTTGTCGAACGATGTACCAGTAGTATGCCAAAAACGACAGGTATCATTCCAACAGCATATCACAGACAACACCTATCGTCCAGTGTAACATATTTTTCCCAAAAAGTCTTTAAGATTCCATTAAACTCTCGGAAATCCGGCAACCGTTCAGCCCCAATGGCAGCG
>DERU01000279.1:462-4731 GCA_002361095.1 Lachnospiraceae bacterium UBA3332 | reverse complement strand
GGCGTAAATTCACGGTTGAAAAACTATCGTATATGGTATTTCAACCCAATCCTCATTTCTGCGCCGCTTTTTGCGCATAAGCGGCTCCGCGACAGACAGCGCGCAGATACAAACCGCCGTGGATCGCACTCAAAAGCAAATCATCTCCGAGACCTCGCTGCGCCGTGCCACCTGAATCGGGAAATCGTCCGCCCGGTATGCGTTATCCGCCAGTTCAATCTCCAGCCGCACCGCTTCATAGGCAAGCTGGGGCAAATTATTTTCCTGGCTCAAATGTCCCAGCACCACTTTCTGAAAACCGTCATGCAGTACCCGTGACAGAAGCCTTCCGCAGTTCTCGTTGGACAAATGCCCCCTCTCCCCCAAAATCCGCTGCTTGAGATAATAGGGATAACTCCCTGTCTGGAGCATATTCACATCATGATTGGCTTCCAGCAAAAGCACGTCCAGGCCCTTTAAACATTCCACGGTATATTCGTTATAAACCCCCAGATCAGTGCAAACCGCCGCTTTCGTCCGCCCGTAGGAAAAACGGTAGGCCACGGGCTGCGCCGCATCATGGGAAATCCGCATGGGCATCACGGTGAGGTCCTTGATGGTAAACGTCTCGTCCTCCCTTACCGGATGAAACAGTTCTTCCGGAATCTTTCCCAGTCCCCTGTAATCTTTAAGCGCCCCGATGGTTCCGGCCGTGGCATACACCGGAATCTGATACCTGCGGCACAGCACGCCCAAACCGTTTACGTGGTCGCTGTGCTCGTGGGTGACGAGAATGGCGTCGATATCCCTGCCCGCCAGGCCGATACTGCCAAGCCCCTGCTCCACCCTTTTGCCGCTGATTCCGGCATCCACCAGTACATGGGCGGCCTGTGTCCCCGTGTAAATGCAATTTCCGCTGCTGCCGCTCGCTATGCTGCACAATCTCATTTTTTCAAACCTGCTTCCCTTAATCTTTCGTCTATCTGCATGTAAGTATCCGACAAACTATGGCCATTGTCAATGACGACTTTACAATGCTCCAAAAATGCCGCTTCCGAAAGCTGGCTCTCAAAAATCTGCGTAATCTTTTCGTCGGAATATCCCCGCATTTGCTTCAATCGCTTTCTGCGCACCCCTTCGCTGGCATAAATGTACCACAATTCATCCAAAATCTGTCCGTAGCCTTCCTCGATCAAGAGCGCCGCTTCCACAAAAAAAGCGTCCCTTTTCCCTTCCGCGCTTTCCTTTTCGATTTCCGATACAATATATTGCCTGACTGCCGGATGGATAATGGCATTCACCTTTTGTAAAAGCACTTCATCCGCAAAAATGGCCGCCGCCATTTTCTGCCTGTCAATGCTGCCGTCCCCGCGCAAAATGTTCTCCCCCAAAATCCCGACCAGCGCTGCATAGCAGGGCCGGCCGGGTTCCTTAACCTGATGGGCTACCTCGTCCGCAAGCAGAATGCGGCAATTGCAGTTTTGCTGTATGTAGGACAGCACCCGGGACTTTCCGGCCCCGACTCCGCCCGTAATTCCGATCCGCTTCATTTTCCGTTCCCCTACTTAGCCTCATACCAGCTTTCGCCGGTGTGCAAATCCACCTCCAGACTCACCGAAAGGTCGGCAGCCCGCTTCATCTCCTCCTCCAAAAGCGCCTTTACCTCCTCCTGTTCCGACGCTTTTGTCTCGATGAGCAGTTCGTCATGAATCTGCAGAATGAGCCGGGAAGCCAGCCTGCGGGTTTTCAGCCGCTCATAGACCCGGATCATGGCCAGCTTAATAATATCGGCTGCGCTCCCCTGAATCGGGGAATTCATTGCCACCCGTTCCCCGAAGGAACGCTGCATGAAATTGGAGGACTTCAATTCCGGAATCGGCCTGCGCCGCCCAAACATCGTGGTGACATAGCCCTTCTCCCTGGCCTCTTCCACCTGTTTGTCCAAAAACTTTTTTACCTCCGGATAAGTCTCAAAATACTGGTTGATGTAGCCCTCCGCTTCCTTACGGCCAATACTCAAATCCTGGCTTAAACCAAAAGAACTGATGCCGTAAACGATACCGAAATTCACAGCCTTAGCGTTGCGTCTCTGCAAATCCGTCACTTCCGCAAAAGGCGTGTGAAACACCTTGGACGCAGTAATGCGGTGAATGTCCGCATCGCTCTTGTACGCCTCAATCAACTGCCGGTCGCCGGAAATATGGGCCAGCACCCGCAATTCGATCTGGGAATAATCCGCATCGGTAAAAAGCCAGCCGTCCCTTGGCACAAAAACCTTGCGGATCATCCTGCCCTGCTCTGTCCGCATGGGGATATTCTGCAGATTGGGCTCTGTGGAAGAAATCCGCCCCGTGGCCGTGATCGTCTGGTTAAAGGAAGTATGGATCCGCCCGTCCTCCCCGATGTAGTCCGCCAGTCCGTCCGCATAGGTGGATTTTAGCTTGGTCAGTCCCCGGTACTCCAAAATATCCGCCACAATCCGGTGGTCAGAAGCCAGCCGCTCCAGCACGTCCGCCGCCGTGGAATAACCGGTTTTCGTTTTCTTTCCCCCTTTGAGTCCCATTTTCTCAAACAGGATTTCCCCCAGCTGTTTGGGCGAATTGATATTGAACACACAGCCCGCCTCCGCATGGATGGCCTTTTCCAGTTCCGCAATCCTGCCCGTCAGGTTGTCCCCGTAATTTTTGAGTTCTTCCCGGCGTACCGCCACGCCTTCCTTTTCCATTTCATACAACACCCGGGAAAGGGGCATTTCCATTTCGGTAAACAGCTTCCACATACCGGCATCCCGCAGTTTGGCTTCCAAAACCGGACAGGCGGTATAACACACATAAGCGATGTATCCGGCATATCGTGTGAAATCCTCCGGCTTTTGCTCCATCGCCTCTGCCAGGGTTCTCTTTTCAAAAAGCTGCTTTCTGCCCGCAACCGTAAGGGAAAGCTGTTCTGCGGCCACATCTTCGGGCGCATAATCGCTTTTGAGCGGATTCAACAGATACGCGGCAATCAGAATATCAAAAAGTGCCCGGGTTCCACAGCCCTCCGGGATTTCCCCATCGGACAAAAGGGCGGGGTAAGCTTTTTTAACGCCGAACGTGGCAAGGGGTTTACCCTGCCTGTACAAACCGGCCAATTCTGTCCGAATATAGGCTGCCGACAAAAACCCCTCCGCCCGCAGCACATAAACGTCCTCTTCCCCAAAGCAAAGCGCCAGCGCCACGGGCCCGTCCCCGTCATCCGCCAAACAGAAAGCGCATCGTTCCGCCATTTTGGCCGCTTCCATGATTTGGGCCGCCTTTGTCAAATCCGAGGTGGCTTCAAAATGCGCCGCCGGATCCCGCTTCTTTTCGGGAATCTTCCCAAAACGGCCCAGCATGTTTTTAAACTCCAGACGCACAAACACTTCGTAGGCTTCTTTCGTAAATAAATCGCCCAGCCTTGCCTTTTCCCAGTCCGTCTCCACCGGGCTGTCCACGCAAATGGCGGCCAGCGTCCTGCTCAAATACGCCAAATCTTTATGGGCCGCAAGGGATTCCCGGACGGATTTTTTGGAAACCTCCTCCACATGGGCGTATATATTGTCCAGCGAACCAAACTGTTTCATCAGTTCCGCCGCCGTCTTTTCCCCCACCTTGGGCACACCGGGAATATTGTCCGCCGTATCCCCCATCAGTGCCTTCAGGTCGATAAAACCCGTCGGATCCACACCGTATTTGGCCTCCACGTCTGCGGCATAGTAGTCCTCCACCTCTGTTTTCCCGCCTTTTGTCTTGGGAATCCGTATTTTGATACGGTCCGTAGCAATCTGCAAAAGATCCCGGTCCCCGGACACCAGCGCCACTTCCATGCCTGCCTCCTCGGCGCGCCTTGCAAGTGTCCCCAAAATATCGTCCGCCTCCAGTCCGGCCTGCTCCACCATCCAAATACCCATGGCCCCAAGCGCTTCCTTGATCACCGGAACCTGTTCTGCCAGTTCTGCTGGCATGGGTTTGCGTGTCCCCTTATACTCCTTATAAATTTCATGGCGGAAAGTGGGGGCCTTCACGTCAAAGGCCACCGCCAGAAAATCCGGCTTTTCCTCCTCCAAAATTTTAAACAGTATATTTAAAAATCCGTATATCGCATTGGTATGCAGCCCCTGTGTGTTGGACAAATCCGGTACGCCGTAAAAGGCCCGGTTTAAAATACTGTGCCCGTCAATCAAAACCAGTTTCTCACCCATGAAATCCCCTTTTCCCAAACCGTCATACTCCTTACGGCCGCTAATCCTCCACGCCTGCTTTTTTGCAG
>DERU01000279.1:0-156 GCA_002361095.1 Lachnospiraceae bacterium UBA3332 | reverse complement strand
CTCCACGCCTGCTTTTTTGCAGATATCCTGCAGACAACATTTGCCGCAGTACGGCTTCGTCCTTGCCGTACAGACTGCCCTGCCGTGATTGACCAGCCTGTGGCAAAAATCGCTTCCCTCTTTCGGGGGAATAATCTTCCACAGCGCCATCTCCAC
>DERU01000228.1:2453-8316 GCA_002361095.1 Lachnospiraceae bacterium UBA3332 | reverse complement strand
AAATAAGCCATCAGGCTTATTTTTTACACTAATCCTCTCCTCATTTTGCGCAAAAAGGCCGCCCGCTTCCTTCACGGGCGGCCTTCGATTCCAAATAACCGTTTTTACAAGCCCTTTTCCTTACTGCGCCTTGTAAGCGTCATAAGCTTCCTGATAGATCTGTACATAGTCCTCCACACCCATGGCCTTCAGGGTTTTCACATACTCCTCCCAACTGTTCTCCACATCCATTTCCCCGGTCACCCATTTCGCCTTCATCTCCGCCACGTAATTGGTCAAATCGGTAAAGATATTGGCACGCTGCTCCAGTTTATCCTGCGGCAGCCGCAGCACCGGCAAAATTTCCTCGGGCGTGTAAGGGTCATACAGACTGCAGCGCTCCAGTTTGCGGGTCATATCCTCCTTGAATTCGATATTATCAATCATCTCCTTTGTCATCATCCCAAAAATATAGGATGCAGGACAGATTTTGGAACGGATTTCGTTCAGGGACGATCCTTCCGGCGGATCCATGATACGGTACTTCCCGTTCTCATACTCCAGATTGACGCCGATTTCCCCCTGGATTGCCTGCATGGAAGTTTCCACCGTGAAAAATTCGTCCGCCCAGCGGATGGAAGCTTCCGGATATTGATTGTTTTTGGTGATCAAAAACGCGTTGGTATCGTATCCGGTGGCATATTTGTTCCATAACTGGTCTCCGTTTGGCCCTTTGAGGGGAAGCAGCGGTATATAATCGCTGTACGCCCGCTCCGCGCCCACGTAATTTTCATAATTAAAAATGATAAAGCTTCCCACAATTTCTTCTTCCGACTGTCCTTTTCCGATGTACTGGGACTGATCCTGCGTGAATACTTCCGGATCAATCAGTCCTTCCCCATACAGACGGTTCATATATTGGATGCCTTCTTTATAACCCTCTTCCATGGGGGAGAACAATACCTTCCCGTCTTTGATCATCAGGTGGTTTTCGTTGTCCACTACGCCGAAACTGCCAAACAGGGAAAGTTCCCCCGTAAGTCTTTGGTTGCTCCTATAGGAAAGGGGAATTTCGTCCGCAAGCCCGTTCCCGTTGGGATCCTGTGTCTTGAACGCCTTGAGCACCTCATAATACTCTTCCGTGGTTTCAGGAACCGCAAGTCCCAGCGTGTCCAGCCACTTTTTATTGATAAAAAGATTGTCCGGGATTCTCTCGCTCACCAATTCCTGGTAAAAAGGCAGCCCGTAAATTTTGCCTTCCGGATTGCGGATCACAGCGTCCAAATCCGGTTTTTCTTCCAATAACTTGTTAAAATTGGGCGCGTACTTTTCAATATAATCGTTGAGTTCCACAATGATTCCCTGACTGCTGTACTTGTTGACCTCGGAATCCGACATGCCCCCGATGCCTCCTATAATAATATCGGGCATATCCTGACTTGCCAGGGCCAGGTTTTTGCGTTCCGCCCATGCGGTGGGGGAAACCTGTTCAAAATTGATCTTGATGCCTGTCTTTTCCTCCAGCTGTACAAACACCGGCATTTCGTTGAAGTCCCCGTTCATCGGCCCCACCGCCACCATGACGTTAAGTTCGATGGGCTCGTTCACGATCGGATATCCCGTCTCGTTAAAATAGGAAGGAGCTTCCTCCTGTTTTTCTTCCTGTTTTGCTTCCTGTTGCTGTGTCTGTGTTTCCTGCTTTACCGCATTGCCCGCGTCCTGTCCCTGCGTACCGCACCCGGCCAGCGCGGACACCGCCAATCCTCCGGCGAGACCCAGCGCGATCCATCTTCTTCTATTCTTTATCACTACCCTTTACCTCCTCTGCATGGTCTTGTTGATGCGTTTTCTTTTTCATTGGAATTGTATTAAAATGCATTTTAATCTTTGCGCGCCGACGCACATCCCCTGTGCTTCGATAGCATTATGGTAACATATCCAAAACATATTGAAAATGCCCAAGATTTTTATACATTTTTTTGGATTTTCCACTTCAAGAATTGCATATCGGACAAAATTTTTGTATACTCTTGTTAATCACAACAAAAATGACTTGAAAAAAGGAGCTTTCCATGAAAGAAAAGATGCTGTCCAGCCGACAGTTTAAGCTGTTTTTATCTTATTTTCTTGTATTTTTCATTCCGGCCGTCTGTATCTCTTCCGCAGTCTTTCGGATCTCGGACAGGATCATCCGGGAAGAACTGCAGTCCAACCACAGCCTCAGGGTGTCCACCGCCAGCTACAACCTTTCCAATACGCTGGAATCTTTTTCCATGGCGGCCACAGCCGCCGCCTATTCGGGTTTTGGCCATCCGGTGGATCTGGAAAAAGAAGTCACCACTGCCTCCCAGCTGATCGGCCTGCTCAACCGTACCGGCCTTTCCTACGATTTTGTACAGGACATTTTTATGATTTACCGGGACAACCCCTACGTCTATTCCGGACAAACCAGCTTTACCCGGGACAATTTCTACCGCTATCTGCAATTTTCCGGCCTTACTTCCGAACAGGCCGCCGTCCTGTTGGAAGCCCCCCAAACCGCATGCTGTCTTTTGGTATCCGGACTGCCCGGCAGCTTAAACCGGGCGGAGCAGGAGGCAAAATACATCCTTTTTTGCTTTCCCTGTGTCAGGGGCGAAACCACTTTCGGCACGATGGCATTTTTAGTGGACACGGAAAAACTCAACCGCTTTCTCGGAAACAGCGGAAACGGCGGATACCTTTATCTTGTCGGCCCGGATTTTACCGCCCTCAATCCCAACCCGGAATATGAGGCGCAGCTGCAGGCATTCCCCCGGGAGGCCCTCCTGTCCGCAGACGCAGGCGGTTCCTCCCCCGCCGTTTATGCGGACGGCGCTTTTTTCTATACTTACAGCCCGCTCCTGCCGGGCGTTGTCAGCTTGGTGGGCATTGCGGACAGCAAAGATACCCTTGCCCGCCTTCTTGGCTTCCGGAACCTTATTTTTGCCCTTCTGGCCGCGCTTTTTATACTGGGCACGCTTTTGGTTCTGTTCGTATGGCGGCGCAAGAGACAGGAACTGTTACGTCTTACCGATTCGTATGAAACCCGTCTTAAGCAGATTATTCCCCTGCGGCGGCAGGAAATCCTCTATGCTTTGATTGAAGGGCGCTATCTTTACGAAAATGATTTTATCATCCAGTGTGAAGAAAGCATGATGGAATTTGCGGCATCCTACCATTACTGTGTCCTGCTTCCTTCCGAACAAACCGGGGCGGACATGGAACCGCTGCTCTCCAAAGCCGCAGGATTTCACGTCACCCTCGCATACAGCTACTATGTACATAAAACTGCCGATGTCTGCGTTTGGCTGGTGGGTGCGCAGGAAGAGCTTCCTGTCGGTTCCAAACAGTTCGCCGACATCCGGCTTTTTATCAGCCGGCCGGTTCTGCGTATTCTGGATATCCACAATGCCTATTCGGAAGCGCTCAGTCTCCAATATCTGCAGCAATCGCCGGGCCCCTTTTCAGGGCAAAACGTCGAAGGCGAAAACGACAGCCGCTGCCAGCCGCACTACGACAGACTGCTCAACCGTATCAACGACTGCCTCTCCACCGACGACCGCGCAGGACTCCAAAACTGGGGCGAAAGCCTCCTTGCGGATATGGCGCGGGACGGTCTTTCCTTTGGTATGCGCCAAAAACTTCTGCTGCAGCTTTTTATCACCCATCCTGATGCCGACCGGCTTCCTTTCACCATCCAAAACATTTTGGAAATGGAGTCGCAGGCCCAGCTGGAAGAGGGATTCCGTTCCCTGTTTGCAGACCGGTCCCCTGTCCCTTCCCAGCAGCAGTCCGGTCAGGAAGCCAATTTGGACGCGGAAAAAATCGCCGCTTATATCCGGGAAAACTATACGGATCCCGCCTTTTCGCTTCAGGTCCTCGCCGACCATTTTCATGTATCCAACAGCTATTTAAGCTGGTTTTTCAAACAGAAAAACGGCGTGACCGTGTTGGATTATACTACGCGGCTGAAAATGGAACTCGCCACCCGGCTTTTACGGCAGGGCGGCAGCCTGCAGCAGATTGCCCTGCAGGTCGGCTATATCAATGTCAGCAGTTTCATCCGCCGCTTTAAGCAAACGATGGGAATGACGCCCGGCGAATACAAAAAAGAGTTCGCACAGGGCGACGGATGAAGCAGAAGATTTGTCCGGGAACTTTCCCATTGTCATTTTTTTAGGTTTTCCTGTTTTGGGGGCTTTCCTAAATTCTTGTAACTTTTCTTTTGGCTTTTTCCTGTTATATTAAAAATATGCGGCGGCCCATGACAGATCGGCGGGCCAGCCGCAAATTTTATGATACCGGAGGTTTTTATGGGAAAAAAAGTGGTAGAACAGGGCATTCACAATTTTACGGAAGCAGACCGTTATGTAATGCCAAAGGAAAAGGAAGTACAAGAAAAGCTGGAATGGTTCATGGGGCTTAAACTGGGCCTGATGATGCATTGGGGCCCGGGATGCCAAATCGGCACGTTTGAATCCTGGCCGTTGTCGGACGGCGACGCAGGCTGGTCGCAGGCAGAGGTAGACTGGACCGACATTCCCACTTTTAAGGAACAGTATATAAACGCCAACCGCACTTTCAACCCCATCCGCTTCCAACCGGACAAATGGGCGGCCCTGGCAAAAGAATGCGGTTTTAAATACCTTCTCTTTACCACGAAACATCACGACGGCTTCTGTATGTTCGACACCAAAACTACGGACTATAAAATCACGGATCCGTCCTGTCCGTTTTCCGCACACCCTTATGCGGATATCACCCGGGCGCTCTATGAAGCATTCCGCAAAGAAGGACTGGCGATCTCCGCTTATTTTTCCAAGCCGGACTGGCACTGTGATTCCTACTGGCACCGGGCTTTCGGCGATGCGCCTTCCTGCAATGTCAACTATGACCCGCTGCAGTATCCGCAGCTTTGGGAAGAATTTGTCCGATACACCCATACGCAAATCACCGAACTATGCGAAAATTACGGTCCCGTGGATGTGTTGTGGCTGGACGGCGGCTGGGTGCACCCCGACAACCGCCATCAGGATATCCGGTTGGGCGAGTTGGTAGAAAAGCTGCGCAAAAAAAATCCCGGTCTGCTGGTATGCGACCGCACGGCAGGCGGCCCCTACGAAAATATCGTCACCCCGGAAAAAACGGTACCCACTACTGCCCTTCCCATCCCATGGGAAACCTGTACGCCCCTCGGAAAGCGCTTTGCCTTTTTATACACCGACCATTTCAAAACCGGGCACGAACTGGTTCACCTTCTGCTGGACGTCGTGGCAAAAGGGGGAAATCTCGCCTTGAACATTGCCCCCCAGCCAAACGGCGCGCTTCCCGAAGCTGCCGTCTGCTCCTTACGGGAACTGGGGCGCTGGCTGTCCGTTTTTGGGGACGGGATTTATCACACCCATATCTGCGTCCCTTATGTGGATTCCCGGTTCTGCTATACCCAAAAAGAAAATGTCTCCTACGCTTTTTATTTGTACGACGGTCAGCCGGCCCTGCCCCAATGGCTCCCTGTTTCCACCGGGCGCAAAGTCCGGTCCGTGACCGCCATGCGCACCGGCGCCCGCCTGGATTTCGCCCGGTCCGACTCCCGCATTTTCGTGGATACTTCCGGACTGGATTTGCAAAACGCTTTTTACGCCGAAGGTTTTGCGCTGGATTGTGAATCTTAAAAAGGCAATGGCATTTCCAAAACAGACTTGTCAAAAGTCCGGTAAAACAGATTTTGACAAGTCTTCCTGCTTTCCGGAACTTTTGCCTATCTCACATCAGGCATCCCCGGAATTTTCTGTATATTCCCTTACATTTGCATCCGATTGTCCGTTTCACGACCCGGAAAATTCCCCACATGCCTGATTCCACA
>DERU01000228.1:1430-2173 GCA_002361095.1 Lachnospiraceae bacterium UBA3332 | reverse complement strand
ATTCCCCACATGCCTGATTCCACATCCCAGGCAAAGCTGCCCGAGCGGTAAAGGTAATCTCCGGGACATCCGGCGCCGCCTAAAAGTTCCATATCAAACTTATTGCCAATACTGACCCCGCCCTGCAAGGGAATGATTCTGGAAAACGGATCCCGCATCTGTTCCCTCCAAAGATGGTCATGAACCGCAATGGAGGTATTCCTGGGCTTATCCGCAGGCATCATGGTCCGGAAGATGACCCGGTCCCCGGAATATGCCTTCCACACAGGCGTGGCCGGATCCCCGTGTACTTTACTGCTGAAAACCTTCCATACCCTGGGATCCCTGGCAAGCCGGTTGGCAAACCGCTCCGAACGGTAATTGTAGCCTTTTTCTCCCGTATCCTCCGCATCCACCGGCTCCCCGCCATTTTCTGCCGCAGTCTGGATCAGGTTCCCTTTTACGTCCAGCAGACGGATCCCGTTTTGGATAAACAGGACATATTCCCTGAAGCTCTCTGTTCCCGGCGCCGTGATCACTGCCTGCTCTGCAAAGCTGTCTTTTTTTCCGGTAAAGTTGCGGTACCACTGTGCTCCCGGCGGTTCTACAATAACCGCCCCAAACAGCCCATGGTAACGATGATTCCGCATGTCTCCGAAAGACTGTATGATGCATGCCCCGTACTCCCGGTCCGCATGCCAGAGATACCGTTTGCTTTCGCCCACCCCTACCGTTTGCTCCATTTCATTATACCCTACATTGAT
>DERU01000228.1:0-1141 GCA_002361095.1 Lachnospiraceae bacterium UBA3332 | reverse complement strand
TACATTGATGCCGGAATCGCGGACTGGATCATACTGCAAAAACTGCGGATTCAGGGAAGCCCTCATAGACGGCGTGTACTCCTTATCCAAAGGAACCTCCGGATACGGAAAGTAAGGAATCGGATGCTCCGGATTCCATGCATTATGCAGAGTGACTTCTATCCAGTCGCCTGCATTTGCCCGCAGAATCAACGGCTTGGGCATACATTTTCCTGCCAGTACATTATCCACATCCTCCAGGGGAACAAATACCAGACCATCCGGATCATGGTCACCATATCGGTTGTAAATCAATTTCTTCTGTATGGCCACAACCTCATAGCGCCTGACCACATCATCCTTTTTCGGACAAGGCGGAAGGGGCTGGATCATGCCTTTTCCCCGGCATAACGGCTGCAGGTGCTTCCGATATCTTCTGTGCACGCGCAGAATCCCCCACAGGCCAAGCCATGCATCGTCGATTCCTCCGAAATAATAGAGATAATCCCCTGCTCCGTATTTTTGTGTTACATTCAGATTAAAGGCTTCCGAAACGCCCAGTGTCTGGGACGCGGCAAGGGGCGACCTTGCATCTGCCGGTTCCTTTCTCCATGACATTCCCGTAATATTGAAGGAATGCTGCTCCTCATGAGCCCCGTCAACCAGACGGAACATCAGTTCATCCCCCGGATAGGTCTCAAAAACCGGCGTCGCCGGATCTCCGTGTACAAAAGAACTGAAAAGATAGGCCGGATCCTCTTTTTTGCGGAGCCGCTCCCGCATGGGCTCTGCACGGTAATTGATCCCCATGACACCCGGATCATCATGGGAACCGGGAACTTCGGGCGGATTCAGCGGATTTCCCTTTCTGTCAAAAAGGAAAGTAAAGTCATGGACAAACAACGCAAATTCCCTGAAAGAAGTGCCGTCTTTTCTGCGGATGACAGCCCGTGTCCCGAAATGCAGTTCCCTTCCGCTGCGGGGATCGTGGAACGTGGCGCCTGCCTCTTCAATGATCAGCGCGCCGAACAGTCCATGCTGCTGGTGGACATTAGCGAACAGATGGTCATGGAAGAAAACCGTCCGCAGTTCCTCGTTTGCAAAGAAACGCTCCACCAACGTTTCATACCGTCTTGCTCCGGCAATGTTATTCCAGCCGTTG
>DERU01000113.1:13212-13866 GCA_002361095.1 Lachnospiraceae bacterium UBA3332 | reverse complement strand
GGTTTGGCGGCTGGCTGACCGGCGTGTTCACCGCCCTGCAGGGGGTGCTGCTAAACGACGGTGTGATGAAGCGGTACCGGGACTTTGTGGAGCAGGGCAGCGTGCGGGAGGAGAAAACGAAGCCGCTTGTGCAAAAAAAAGACGGCAGGGCGTGTGAAATACGGCTGGAAAACGTAAGCTTTCGATATGGGGAAAACAAAACAGATACAATCTGCGGGCTCAGCCTTACCATATCCCCAGGGGAAAAACTTGCGCTGGTGGGGTTAAACGGGGCAGGGAAAACGACGCTGGTCAAACTGATCTGCGGTTTGTACCGGCCGGATACGGGAAAGGTTTTTTTGGACGGGCAGGATTTGCAGAACTTATCCCGTAAAGAGCGGTTTGGACAGTTTGCGGTGGTTTTTCAGGATGTGTTCGCCTTTTCGTTTCCGTTGCAGGATAATGTGTCCTGTGCGCCGGAAGAGGAAACCGATTTTGAAAGGTTAAAGGACTGCCTGCAAAAGGCGGGGCTTTGGGAACGCGTTGATGCGTTTCCCCAAAAAAGCAAATCCATGATGAACCGGGATCTGGATCCGGAGGGCGTTGTGCTTTCCGGCGGCGAAATGCAGAAGCTGATGTTGGCGCGGGCGTTGTATAAGGATGCGCCGGTGGTGA
>DERU01000113.1:12678-12908 GCA_002361095.1 Lachnospiraceae bacterium UBA3332 | reverse complement strand
TGATTTTGGACGAACCGACGGCGGCGCTGGATCCGCTGGCGGAAAGTGAACTGTACGAAAAATATACCGAACTGCTGCGGGATAAAACCGGGATTTTTATTTCCCACCGCTTAAGTTCCACGCGCTTTTGCGACAGGATCATACTGTTGGAGGAGGGGCGTATTGTAGAGGAGGGATCCCACGTAGCCCTGATGGAAAAGCGGGGGGCTTATGCGAAGCTGTTTGAGACA
>DERU01000113.1:12044-12382 GCA_002361095.1 Lachnospiraceae bacterium UBA3332 | reverse complement strand
GCTTATGCGAAGCTGTTTGAGACACAGGCACAATATTACCAGGGAGAGAAAGGCTGAAAATTAAAATTTTCAAACTCCCTGATTAGAGTCTCCGCCGAAGCGGACAGATAGGAGCAAGTTTGAAAAAAGAAAAATGGAAAAGTGCGTTTTCGGATCACAAAAAGGGGTTCCGGCTGCTGAAAATGATTCACCAGGAGGATTCTTCCATTCTTCCGGGATATCTTTTCGATGTGGGACTGCATCTTATAGAAATATACGGAAGCTTGTTTTTATCGGCGGCGCTTATCGACGCCCTGCTTTTGGGGGCGTTTCGGGAGGCCCTGTTTTGGGCGGCAGCT
>DERU01000113.1:6995-11735 GCA_002361095.1 Lachnospiraceae bacterium UBA3332 | reverse complement strand
GAGGCCCTGTTTTGGGCGGCAGGCCTGATCGGAACGGAATTTATCCTGCGTACCGGCAGGCTTTGGATGCAGAACTGGTTCCGCAAAGTTACCACGCGGCTATGGATGGTGTTTTATGTGTGGCTGCGCAGAAAGGTGTTTTCCCTGGATTATGAGACGATGGAACAGGAAAAGGTAATCGACAGGATTGCCTGCCTGGAACAGACGGCGGATATGTACGGGAGCCTGGGTGTGGTGTTGTACTGGTATCGGAATATGCTGATGGCGGCACTGAGTATGGCGGCTTCGGTGGCCCTTGTATTTTCCCTGTGTCTCAAAAGCCCTTCCGGCGGAAAGGGGATATTTAGGTTTTTGGCTTTGCCGGCGGTTTCTTTTCCGTTGTTTGGAGCGGCCCTGACCGGAATATTTTGCGCTTCCCTGCGCCTCTCCGATATTTTTGCCAAAAGGCGGAAACGGTATTTTGAGAGCAGCACGGGGGTGGAACAAAAGCTGGGCTATCTGGTTGAACAGGTTTTTATGAACTACAAGGCGGGAAAGGTAGTGCGGATTTTTGGAATGGAGAAAATGCTGCGCCAAAACAGCGTAAAAGAGACGGAAAAAATGCTGGCCCACTACGACGGCATGCTTTCCGTAGGATGCTGTGAGAATCTATGTAACCTGTCGGTAAGCGGTCTGTTTACTCTTTTTTCTTATTTGTTCGTTGCGCTCAAAGCGGCGACGGGCGCTGTTACGGTGGGCGCATTTACAAAATATGCGGGCGCCCTGACGCAGTTTGGAAGCGCCTGCGCCGACTTGATTTTGGGCAACGTAAAAATCAGGGAGATCTGTACTTATATGACCGAGTTTTTGGCGTTTTTGGATTTGGAAAGCAGGCATGCTGCAGGATCCATTCCCGTGGAAAAACGGACGGACGGGGAGTATGAGATCGCTTTTGAACATGTGAGCTTTTGCTATCCAGGCAGCACAGAGCCTGTGCTGCGGGATGTCAACTGTAAAATCGATATGAAACGCAAACTGGCGGTGGTCGGCAAAAACGGTGCGGGAAAAACCACTTTTATCAAGCTTTTATGCAGACTGTATGAACCTACGGAGGGACGCATCACGTTAAACGGCGTGGATATCCGCAAGTATGACGAAGCGCAGTACCGCAGTCTTTTCGGAGTGGTGTTTCAGGATTTCAAGCTGTTTGCTTTCCCGGTATGGGAAAATATTGCGGCAGGGCAGGAACGGAACGATGCAAAAATCCGGGAAGCGCTGTGGCAGGCAGGCGCCAGGGAGTTGGTGGAGGGCATGCGCGGCGGGCTGGATACACTTTTGTATAAAGACAGGGGGGACGGCGTGGAGATCAGCGGCGGCGAGGCACAAAAGCTGGCGCTGGCCCGGGCGTTATACAAAGATGCGCCAATCGTGATTTTGGATGAACCGACGGCGGCGTTGGATCCGCTGGCGGAGGCGGAGGTTTACGAACGCTTTGACCGGATGGTAAAAGGGAAAACAAGCGTTTATATTTCCCATCGGATGAGCAGCTGCCGTTTCTGCGACGATATCCTTGTATTTGATAAAGGGCGGATTGCGGAACGCGGCAGCCATGAGGCATTGCTTGCCAAAGAAGGGCTTTATGCCAAACTGTGGCATGCGCAGGCGAAATATTACGCTTAGCATACTGCCTGTCATATTTTCCCCCTTCTCAGTTTGATAAACGTTTACGTTATAAATTGTCGAATGCCGCCGTTTCCTTTTCCAGCCCTTCCACGACTTCCTGATTGACGCCCATGCGCTTTGTGATATCTTCCATATCGTTGGCAAGGTTCCTGGTGTTGCCCGCCACATTGGAAATCCCGTTGGCGCCTTCGTCGATGGCTTTGGTGATGGCGCCGATGGAGTCGGCGATATTGGACATGGAGTTTTTCAGACCTTCGGTACGCTCGTGAAACGCATCCATGGCCCGCCGGATATAGGAAGCATCCTGTTTATACTGACTGCCGGATTCCACAAACTCCTGAAACTGCGTCAGAACCGACCGGTTCATATAATCGATCAGGTGTTGTGCGTTTTCGGAGAGGTTATATACCGCAGCCGTGACAATATCGTTGATTTCCTGGATCCGGTTGGCGGTTTCCTGGCTGGAGCGGGCAAGGTCGCGTACTTCGCTGGCCACGACCCCAAAGCCCTTTCCGGCCGCCCCGGCGTTGGCGGCTTCCACGGAAGCGTTCAGGGCGATCAGGCGGGTTTGTTGGGAAATGGCCAGAATTTCGCCGGTCAGGGATTTGATTTGGTCCACGCTCCTGCTTTTTTCAATGGCGTCATTGAGGGAATGCAGGAGCGTTTCCGCTTTCGCCTGTGCAGCGTTGGCGCTGTTTTGGGCCGATTGCTGCATGTCATGTGCACGGGCGTTCATCTGGACGGTATAATCGGTGATGGCGCTGGATTCTTCCGCGATATTATGTACATCCGTTTTGACGTTTTCCGTATTGTCATGGATGGAAGACACGTTGCCGGCTACCTCTTCAATGGTGGCGGACAGCTGCTCTGCGAGGGTGGAGAGACTGGAGGCGCTTCCTTTGGAGGTATAAGTTCTTTTTAAAACTTCCCCGGTCATTTGGTGGATGCGGCCGGAACTTTCCCGGATGGTTTTGAGAATGCTTTGTATGGGCAGCACCACGTAGCGGGTAATGAGTTTCATATCGGCGATGACCAGCAGGATACATGCGGCCATGGCGGCGATTCCCACGGCTAAAGACAAAAGATATACCATGGAAAGACGCGCTCTTGCCGTTGCGGTTTGGTCGCTGATGGAAGCATTCAGGGTGTCGATATCCGCTTCCATGGCATTGGCATAGGAAGCGGCGTCGCCGTTGGCAAGGGCATAAGCGTCCTGGGTTTTGTGACTTGCGCTTGCACAGACCAAAAGGACGAGGGCATGCTTAAAGGAGGCGTAGTTGTCCAAAAGCGACGTATACGCTGCTTGATCCTGCGGTTTCACATGCCGTTCATATTCCGCAAGCATATCGTCCAAAAGCGCTTCTTTTTCTTTGATCTGTTGGACGAGCGTAATCATGGTATCATAATCCGTAGCGACGATGTGGCTGAGGGCCATTTTATGGATTTCCATGGAAGAACGGCAGATTAGGGCCAGCCGGCTTTGACCGTCCATGTAATTGTCAGCAATATTTGCGGCGTTTGCGTTTACGTTATGAATATTGATGACAGAAAGAACGTTTGACAAAAGCGCAACAATACCCAGAAGGGCGATGGGAATCATCAAACGTTGTTTGATGCTGATATTTTTCATGATGGCGGTACTCCTTTTTCTTTCTGGTATGGGTGTCAGGGGGCGGTGATGCCCTCCACCATTTTATCGAGCCGCTCCTGCAGACCGGTTCCGGATGGGTTTCCCGCAAGGAGATCTGCGGTAAAGGCAGAAACCGGTTCCCAGAAATTGCCGCCGATGCGCTGAAGACAGGAAAATTCGGACTGCGCAAGCAGTGCGGCGATGGCGGGGGAATTTTGTACCTCTTCGGAAGCCGCTGCCCTTATGTTGGACGGACCCTGCTTGCGCAGACGGAAACGAAGCTTTTGGTTTTCTTCGCTGACAATCCATTCGGCCAGCTTTGCGGCCCATTCCCGATGGCGGGAGTAGGCGTTTACCCCGATCAGTTTATAGCCGGAGAAGGAGGCCATCTGTACCTGCTGTCCGGCGCAGCTGTAGGAGGGCAGCTTTGCCGCTCCGTATCCGTCTCCCCAGGCCTGTTCCACGGAGACGGCATTCCATACGCCGTTGATACCGGCGATAATCGTGCCGTTTTGGACTCCTTCCACAAATCCGGCATCGTCTGTGTTAAGAAATCCGGGGTGCTGCGCCATATTCTGCATGGCGCGTCCTACATCCGTTCCCTTGATAGTTCCTTCGGTGCTGTTCCAGGTGCAGTAGTTGGTAATTCCGTCATCGTTGAGACCGACGGTAAGGCCGGTGTTGCCAAACAGGGAGTACACATACCATCCGGAGGACCATTCCATGGAAATTTTTTTACCTTGCGCGGCGGCAATATCCAGCATCCGGTCCAAGGATTGGATGTCCTCCTGCGAAAAATATTCCTTATTATAGTAAAGAAAATATCCGTTGTCCGCCGTCAGGGGCAGGGCATATAAGGTACCGTTAACCGATGCCGCCAGGACGGCCTCCGATAAATTGGAATTTTTGATGTAGGCTTCATTTTCCACAGGCTCCAGCGCTCCGGCGGCCACCAGTGTGTTTAGCTGGTCATCCGCAAAGGCGAATACGTCCGCGCCCTGTTCTAAATCCGCCATTAGGGCATCTGTACAGTGGCTTTCGCTCTGCGGCATATAAGTAATGGAAAAATCCGCCTGGCCTTCGTATTCTTCCAGAAATCCGTCAAAAATCTGACGGAGCAGTTCTTCGTCCTCCTGCGCCCCCCAGACTGTCAGCGCAACCGTTTCGGACGCCTGCGTTTGGACGGGTGTGTCCGGATGCCTGTCCTCACAGCCGGACAAAAATACGGCCAGTAAAATGGCCGGAAACCAAAGGATGCTTTTTTTTCTCATGGCTTTCTCCGAATTAATGAATATTTTCCTGTATCATACCATTTTCCGGAATTTTTGGCAATATAGCACGGAAGGCTTCTGCGGAAATCAATTCTACAGGCAGACCGGAACAGCGGGGGCGGCAGGACAGGCAAGGGCCCTTGCCCGGGGCGTTAAAACACGTCAGTTCTTGGGCTG
>DERU01000113.1:0-6672 GCA_002361095.1 Lachnospiraceae bacterium UBA3332 | reverse complement strand
TAAAACACGTCAGTTCTTGGGCTGTGTTCTATGCAGCCCTATGAACTGCTACGTGTTTTTCGAACGGGAGTGATCCCACAGCGCCGGAAACACTTCCAGTTCCCCGTCAAAGTCCCCGGCGGCGATCTTGCGCAGAACTTTCTTGCGGTTTTACTGTCTCAAATCCTTTTGGAGGTCAACAGTATCTTCGCGCTTATCTTGTTCCGTTCTTTCTTGGTGGCGTTCCCGACAGCTTTCTTGGGTTGTTGTCATCCGGTTTCTTTTGAATATGCACATTATTGGGAAACTAATTTACTTGTTTTGCATAACACAATAGCGAGAACAAGCGTTACAGTTTCCGCAGCAAACGGAGCAATCCAGATTGCATCGCTGCCAAAGAGGATGGGAATACAGAAAATAGCAAGCGCTTTCACTGCAATTCCCCTGCTGATGGCTATGACGTCTGCTGCGCCCGTTCTCTTTGTAGAGAAAAGAAAGGCGGTAAAAATCAAGTTCAATGCCATAGGGATGAATGACAAGCTGAATATAGGCAAAGCTGCCGCGGCTGTCTGTACCAAAGCTGTTTCTTTATTAAAAATGCGACCGGCACATCAAAGAAAAACAGGCCAATGTAAATCAAAATCGACAAAATAAGGTTGATGATGATGCCCCTACGGAAATACCAGTCCATTTCCTCTGTATCTTGTCTGCCGCAGCAATATCCCCAAAGAGGTTGTAAGCCTTGTGCCACGCCGGAAAGAATTGCGTTTGCGAGAGAGTAAATAAAACTCAAAACGCTGAAAGTTGAAACGCCAATATCTCCAATTAGTCTTGCTAACATGAGGTTATAGCAAAGCGCATTGACAGGCGTTGTCAGCTGTGTAACTGCTTCCGGCACACCACGCCTGCAGATCTTCTTTATCAGTGAAAAATCAATGTTGAAAGACGTAATGCGCAGTTCAGAGCTGCAGAGCCGACGCCTTGACCGACAAAGATACCGTCAACAACATTGTAAAGATAGGTTACAAATAATCCTCCCAGTGCCGGAAAGACGTAGCCAAACAAAGATTTTGTTTTTGTGTTCATATAGATACCTCCATAAAGGAAGCAGGATAAATTATCTTTCAGCCTTATCCCCTATGTAAACCAAAAGTGGGATAAAGCCCAAAACGGTCTTATCCCACTTCAACAATCCTGTTTGATTGCAAGTCCTCTGACAAGCAGAATTATTGTAGCATTGGAATTTCCCAAAGTCAACAAAACTTTTGCATAAAGCATGGAAATCAATTTTGCGGCCGGGACAGGAGGGCATGGGTGGCGGAGGGGCAAATGGGTAAATGGGTATATCCGCGTCCGCATGTCAGAAAGCCGGGAGAATGAATCCGGCCAAACGGGAATAAGATGAAAAAAGAGAATGTTTGCGAAAAGGAAGCAAAAGGATGGCAAATGTCTTGTCGCACATTTCCAGCATCATTATTCCGGCGTTAATTTTTTATATTGTGGCCTATGGACTTGTGAACGGAAGCCACGTATATGAGGATTTTATCAAGGGAGCGGGAGACGGGCTAAAGACGGTGGTACAGATTATGCCCACTCTGGTGGGCCTGATGATGGCGGTGGGAATTCTGCGCGCTTCCGGGTTTCTGGGGCTTTTGGGACAGATGGCAGGAAATCTGACGGAGGGTATCGGGCTGCCCTCCGATTTGGTTCCCCTTATTTTTATTAAACTGTTTTCTTCTTCCGCAGCGACGGGGCTGGTTCTGGATATTTTTAAAACCTACGGAACGGACTCTTACATCGGTCTGGTCACGTCCATTATGATGAGCTGCACGGAAACCTGTTTTTATACCATGTCCGTTTATTTTCTGGCGGCGAAGGTGACCAAAACACGCTATACGCTCGCAGGCGCGCTGGCTGCAACGGCAGCAGGGGTGGCAATGAGCATTGTGATGGCGGGGATGATGTAAATTTCCATACATAACCTTGCCCGTAAAAAGCAGCCGGCAATTTACGGTACGGAAGTGATACCCAAAAAGCGGTGGAATGTGTTATAATCGAAATTTTACCACGCACGGGAGGCATCCGGCGAGGAGGGTGTGGGGTTGGGGCTGTATCTGGCCAACGGTATTATGATTCGTCAGAAAGGATATATCAGTGTAAAATCAAAAATAGGAGAGGGAACCACGTTTTCGGTTTATCTTTTGTCGCAATCGGCATGAAAACCGGAAACTTACGATGAAATGTACGGGGAGCGTATCATGGATATTATTACCATACATGGCTTGCGAAAGACGTTCGGAAAGGGAGAAAGCGCGGTAAAGGCCTTGGACGGAATTGACCTTGCCATCGAAAAAGGGAAATTTACGGCCGTCATCGGCGTATCCGGTTCGGGAAAAACTACATTGCTGAATATGATCGGGGGACTCGATACGCCCGACGAGGGGGAAATTCTGGTGGACGGCGTCAATCTGGCCGGTCTTTCGGAAAAAGAACTGGCGGTGTTTCGCCGTAAGCAGGTCGGCTTTGTGTACCAGAATTTTAATTTGATTCCCACGCTCACGGTCAGGGAGAATATTCTTTTTCCCCTGAGCCTTGCGGGCGAAGCTTTCGACCGGGCCTTTTTTGACGAGATTTCCGGACTGTTGGGGTTAAAGCAACGGCTGCACGCATATCCCCACGAACTTTCCGGCGGCGGACGGCAGCGTGTGGCCATTGCGAGGGCGCTGCTTGCCAAACCGTCCGTTGTTTTGGCGGATGAACCTACCGGAAATTTAGATTCCAAGAGCAGCCAGAATGTTCTGGGGCTGTTGAAGCTGTCGGTGGAAACGTACGGCCAGACCTTGGTGATGATTACCCACAATCTGGAAATTGTCCAAATGGCCGACCGGGTCGTGCGCATCGGGGACGGACGCATCCAGGCGCAGGGGGAGACGTGATGCTTGCCAATAATAATCTTGGGATTTGCCGTACGCTGGTAAGGCGGGATTTTCGGTTTCATCGTATGAAAACCATGATTTTGGTATCGGCGGCAATGTTGGTTACCGCTTTGTATTCCTTTGTTTTTTTGCTGGGAAGTTCCGTGAAGAACGCTTTTCTTTTAAACGATCAGTATGCTTATGGTTCTGCCAGCCAGATCCTCTATACCGGCCTTACGAAAGGGCAGGCGGATGCGATTGCGGGAAACGCCGGCGTGAAGCGTTCTGTACGGATCGGTATAATCGGGCGGCTGTCCGATCCCATGATGGGACGGCGGGTAGTGAAACTGGCCGTGGCAGACCGGGATTATGCGGAGACGGTGTTATCCGTGCCTGCGGTAGGAAGGCTGCCAAAACATTACGGTGAGATCGCGTTGGACGAGTTTACCATGGATTCGCTGGGGGTGCCGCATGAAACGGGCGCGCCGGTAAAACTGAAGTGGACGGACACAGAGGGCGGGGAGCACACTTCTATGTTTACCCTGTGCGGATTTTGGGCGAGTCCTATGAATTATACTGAGGCATGCGCATGGATCAGCGCGGATACCGCACAGGCTTTGGCGGCAGACTATGCGCGGGAAAGTGCCCGGAATGTGACGCTGGGGGTTGACCTGTATCACTCCGGGCAGCTGGAAGAGCAGGCGGCGGCTATTTTGAAAGAGCAGGGAATCTGCGGAATCGGTTATACCGTGAATCTTGCTTATAACGATGCCCGCAGGGAGATGGCCGGCAAGCGGGCGATGTCTTATTATGCTCCGGCAGTATCCGTGCTGCTATGTGGGTTTTGGATGATATACTGCATTGTTCATGTGGCGGCCGAACGGGATATGCTGCTTTTGGCAGGCCTTAAATCCCTGGGGATGACGCCCAGACAGATCCGGCGGATGCTGTTTGGGCAGGCGTGGGCGGTATCTTTGCCGGCATTGGTTCCCGGCTGGGCGTTGGGTTTTTTCCTGCATATCGTTATTACGGGCCGGATCATTTCGGGAATGGAGGAAAATCCTGCGCTTTATTTTTTGTCCTGGAAGCCTTTTGCCTGGGCAGCGTTAAGTATGCTGGTTACGGTTTTCACCGCTTATTTTGCGGCGACGGCACGCCTGTACGGCATGACCCCGGCGCAGGCCGTTCGCTTCGTTTCCCCCAGGGGTTTTGTCTGCAGGCGGGGCGGCGACGGAAGAATTACATTGGTGCAATTGGCGCTGCGTGCGTTGGGAAGCGGCCGGTGGCGTACCTTTTTGTCGGTGGTTTCTATGTTGGCAGCGGTACTGCTGCTAAACGCCGTGTGGATCCGGTATGTCAGTGTGAAGCAGGATTTATATCTTTCCGTGATGTCCCCATGGGATTACAGTATTTGCGACGGTTCCGCTTATCTTTCTTTTCAGAAGTATAACGAGAAAAATCGGGGAATCGGGGAAGAAAATGTGGAGGAACTGCGCGGCCGTCCGGAGGTCACTTCTGTGAGTACGCTCAAAAGCAGGGAGGTACAGCTGCAGGCATCGAAACAGCTGCGTGAACGTATCGGAACGTATTATGACCAGCCATACGAGGGGGAACTGACTTTGCGGGATTCCCAGAAAGGGTATCCGGACTGGTGCGGGGGACTGAACCGGCTGGAACAGGACGGGACATACATCGGCCTGGTCATCGGTCTGGACGGGGCCTATTTGGATTTTGTACTGGAAAACTGTCCGTTTACCAGCGGCAGCTTTGACGGGGGCGCTTTTGCTTCCGGAAAATATGTACTGGCAGCGGGGGCGTATCGTGAAGGGATTTCCACTCCGGCGGCAGGTGAGATGGCTTTTCACATTGCTTATATCCTTCCGGCACAGAGTTTTGACAGACTGTTTCCGGGACAGGGATACCGGCAGCTGGCAGTGCATATTGACAGCGGTATGCAGGCGGACTTTGAGGCGTATTTGGACGCGTATGAACGGGAACTGAACCGGGGCGTGGGGATTACAAGACGCAGCGATTACCAGAAGAACTTTGAGACGGCGCGTTTGAATATGGTATTGCCGGAATTGGTGATCGGCCTAGTGTTGGGAGCGATATCGCTTATCAATTATGCCAATATGCTGTTCGTAAAAACGGTGGGCCGTAAAAGCGAGTTTGCGCTGTATGAGGGCTTGGGCATGACCCGTTCGCAACTTAACCGCCTGCTGGTTTTGGAAGGAGGCTTTCATGCGCTGCTGACGGTTGCCTTTATTGCGCCGATAACCCTTTGGTTTGACCGCTTTGCCATGCCCGAAATCGTAGAGGCCATGGAATCCTGGAGCATGGCCTATACATTTTCTGCGGTTCCGCTTTGGGGTTTTATGGCAGCGGCGGCGGTCCTTTCCATAGCGGTTCCCCTCTTTAGCCTGCATTTTATAACCAAGGGCAGCATACACAACCGTATGCTGCCGACGGAATAAAATGCAGTTTTTGGGCCGGATACTGGGGGTGTGCTGTCTCCCGCTTTTACCGGGATTTTGGGAGACGCCGGTCGGGCATCTTTAAATCCGGTGATCTTTATCGGATCCGCAGCCTTTGCATGGGGCACGGTGTTGGTTTCCTGTCTGCGTCCGGCGCGGCTGGCAGGCCGGGTTTCCCCCATGGAGGCCTTGCGTATGAACGACGCAGATGTAACAGGCGGAAAAGCAAGGCATGGCAAAAAGGGCGCTTCCCTGCGGGCTATGGCGTGGGCAAATTTGGGACGCAATAAACGGCGCACGGTTACGGTGATTTGTTCCCTGTCTTTTGGCTTAGTGCTGCTGAGTTGTTTTTATGCAAAGAACGCCGCTTTTGATATGGAAAAATATCTGGCGGATTTGACGGTTGCCGATTTTGCGTTGGCGGATGCCACGGCGGAGGATTATATCGGCGGCTATGATCCGCAGGGAAAAACGCTGGGGAGCGATTTGACGCAACAGATTACGTCTTTTGCGGGAGTGGAAGCGGTTGGACGCCAGTATTCGCACCAGTTTGTGTGGAAGATCGATGCGCGGACGGCGGAGAATATGAAAGCCTTTTACACGGAAGAGATGCTGGCAGACTGGGGGTCTTATGAGCCGGATGGCCCCAAAGCCTTTCGGAAAGCGATGGAGAGTGGCAAAATGAACGCAGTGCTTTATGGGATGGACGGTATTGCCCTGGAAGCGGCCACGCAGGACAGGTACCTGCTGGAGGGCAGTTTTGATGCGGAGGGCTTTGCGGGAGGCGGCTATGTTCTGGCTGTCGGCCCCTCCACCCAACCGGGGCGGCATGCAGTTCTTCCGGTACCTGCCGGTGGAATCCCGCAAAACAATGGCCGAACAGTACGAAACGGAAAGACGTTCTGCTGCGGTTATGGGAAACGCGGTCAGCGTGGTCATTGCCATGGTGGGGATATTGAACTTTGTCAATTCCATGGTGACGGCTATTGTATCCCGCAGACGGGAATTTGCCATGATGCAGAGCGTGGGCATGACCCAAAAACAGCTTTGCAGGATGCTGGTATGCGAGGGGCTTGCCTATGCGGCCATTACGTTGGCCGTATCCTACTTTATCAGCTTTTTGGCGGTAGGGATAGGAATCCGGGCCATGACGGAGGGCGGCTTTACCACGTTTCACTTTACTTTGCTGCCGCTGCAAATCTGTACCCCTATTTTGCTGCTCTTTGCGGTTCTGATTCCGTTTTGGTGTTTTAAAAATGTGGAGAAACAAAGTATTGTGGAACGGCTGCGCATGGAATGATATC
>DERU01000129.1 GCA_002361095.1 Lachnospiraceae bacterium UBA3332 | reverse complement strand
CTCCTTTTTTGACTTCTTATAATTTAATTATATCAGAATCCCGTACAGACTCCTATTACAAAAGCAGATAAAATTTGTCATATTTTCTGACATACCGTTGCGATTCGGACTTGTCCGCATTGTAGCGGCATACCCAAGCTTCCGGATTTTAAATCAGAAAATGTGATAGGCAAAATCTGTTTTTGTATATTTCGCCGTTGGGCATTATAATAGAATAATACTGGGAACACCAATAGGGGAAAGTAATATAAGGAGGAACTGCGGATGCTTGGTTTAAGAAGGCCGGCGGGGGAAGAGGCCGGTGTGATGGAAAGCTGCAGAATGGATTGGAAAAGAGAAGGAATTGATTTTTATGAGGATGTGGCCTACGGTATGGGAGGGGATCATCCTATGTATTTGGATTTGATGGTTCCGCAAAAGAAGGCCGTGGAACCGCGTCCCGTGATCATCTGGGTGCACGGAGGCGGCTGGAGCATACCGGAATTGACCAAAAAATACCGCCCGTCGAAAGCTTTGGCACAGGCATGCCATATGGGCTTCGTATGTGTGAGTGTGGAATACCGGCTGGTGACGGAAAAGCCGTTCCCTGCGCCTATAGAGGATTGCAAGTGCGCCGTACGCTTCCTGAAAGCGCATGCCAGGGAATTGGGGATTGCGCCGGACGGCATCGGTATATGGGGGGAATCTGCGGGAGGGCAGCTGGCTGCCCTGGTGGGGGCGTCCTACGCCAATTCCGGTCTGGAAGGAAAAGGCGGATGGCAGGAGTACGACAGCAGGGTGAAAGCTGTCTGCGATTGGTACTGCGGCGGCGACATGACGCACATGGGGGCGTATCTTTGTCCGGAGGTGCAAAAAAGGGCGGAAGAACTTGGCATTACGCTTACCTTGATGCCGGGACAGGAGGAAACGGGCGGGGAACCAAAGGACAAGGTGCAGGAAGGAATTTTTATGCAGATGTTTGGGAAACCCGGAAAAGAAGCCCCGCAGCTTTCCATGGACGTCAGCCCGATTTTCTATGTAGATCAGGAGCAGCCCGCTTATCTGCTGATGCACGGTGACAGTGATCAGGCGGTGACACCGCAGTTTTCGTATCATTACTATGAAGCCCTGCAAAAATACGGGCATGACGCTACGTTTGTGGTCGTTCCCGGACAGGGGCACGGCTTTTTTAAAGGACAGGGATACTACGATATCGTGTTGGATTTTTTCAAAAGAAAACTGTCTGCGGAGCGGTAGGGGTGAACAGAGTGCGGTTGAAATCTGACCAAGCGCTTTATTGTGTGAAAAGATGAATGTGCTGATTATTGACGATGAGAGGACAATTTTAAAAACGGTATATGCGCAGCTTCATGAGATGAAGCTGGAGGTGGATCGGATTGATATGGCGGACAGTGCGGCACATGCGAGGGAATGTATGAAAAGATGCCGTTATGATATCTTTCTGTGTGATATTGTCATGCCGCAGGAGGACGGTATTGCCTTCGCAAAATGGGTTCTGGAGAAAGACCCGGATGTTAAAATCATTTTTCTGACGGCATATGCGGACGTCAATTACATGAAAGAGGCGATTTCCATGCAAAGCTTCGACTATGTGTTTCAGCCTGTCAGAACGGAGGAGTTAAAAAGCGTGGTGGAGCGCGCCGTTTCGCAGATTAAAATCGAGAGGAAAAACCGGGAAACGATGAACCGGGGGGCCTTTTTTTTGACCCACGAGGAAAACATTTTGGAGGCCGGAGCGCTGCAATATCTGGAAGGACGCAATACAGAGGACTCCTATCTGCGCAGGCTGGTGTCCTTTCACAACATTTATCCGGCCGGGGCATCGGCTTATTTGCCGGTGCTGGTACAGATTTTAAAAACGCAGAAAAAGCTGGAGGAAATCGAAAAACCGATTTTGCGGCTCATTTACCAAAATGTGCTGGATGAAGTACTGGAAGCGCTCAAAGTGTTCAGCATCATCCTGCTGGAGGAGGACGGCCCGGATTTTATCGTGCTTTTGTACTGGAAGCGGGAATCGGCTTACGAACGGGAAACAATCGCCGAGAGGCTGGAGGTTTTCCGGATTTTGCTGTTCCGTATCTTGCAGACCGAAACGGCGATTTACTGCGGGGAGGCTTGCGGGCCGGGAGGGCTTGCAAGCAGCGCAGAACCCCTTTTTCGGGCGAGGAAGGATAATGTCCGCCGGGAAAGCCGGATCTTTTGTCCTCAAAAGGATGAGGAAAAAGTGGAATCCCATTCGTATAAGATACAGCTGGGGGCATGGAAAAAGCTGTTGGAGCAAAAACAATTTTTTGTTTTCAAGGAAAGTATTGTCGCCTATATCGGAAAAGATTACCACAGGCGCATGAATGCTTCCGGCTTGATGAATCTGCATCAGAGCGTTACCCAGCTGTTGCTTTTATATTTGGTCGATCATCAAATCGGCAGCGACCAGGTTTTTGACGAAGGGCTTCCGTATCTGACATATATGGATGCATGGCAGGGATTGGACTTGTTTGAGGAAGCGCTTGCGCATATTGCCGGGAGATTGCAGGAACTGTCCGGGGAGGGGATGCCCAGGGATGTGGTGCAGGAGGCGGCCAAATATATCCGACAGCATCTGGATACTGACCTTTCCGTATCGGAAATTGCGGAATATGTGGGCATGAACCCGGAATATTTGACAAAGCTTTTTAAAAAGAACACAGGATATACGCTAAAAGAATATATTATAAACGAAAAAATAGAATCCGCGAAAATGCTGCTGGCCACCACGTCTTTGCCGGTGACGCTGATATCCAGCCACGTGGGTTATGGGAATTATTCCAATTTTACAAGGAGTTTTAAGCAGTCGGTGGGCTGTACGCCCATGGAATATCGGAAAAATACGGCGAAGCAGGTTTTACAAGAAGGAGGAAACGGAGATGTATGATGCAAAATGGGAGCAGCACCGCAGTGTAGCGTATTTCGAGGACGCCCCCTGTTATCCGACAGGGAAACTGGTGGAACTGCATGACATGAGGAGACGCATGCTGGAGGAAAAGGATCCGGAAAAGCAGGAAAAGCTTACGGAAGCGTATCATGTTTTTCTGGACGGTATGGAAAAACTGCCGGACGCTCCCTCCCGCATTTATTTGTGGGAGGAGGGCAATATGCCTGCGTCCGGAAGATATCTGGAAAACCCGGATTATCGCTATAACCATGATCCGGATTTCAGGCCGTATATGTATGAGTTTCTTCTGCCGGAGGATGTTTCGCCCAAAGGGGCCATAATCTTGTGCGCGGGCGGCGATCACGGCGACTGCGTGCTTCATGAGGCTTTCCAAAGTTGTCTGGATTTTAACAGGCTGGGATATCAGAGTTTCATGCTGCTAAACAGGCCGAACCGTATGCCCTATACCGGACAGGAATGCGGGGCGGATGCAGCGAGACTGATACGCATGATACGGAAAAACGCGGCAGAATACCGGATTTTGGAAAATCAGGTGGCTTTTGCCGGCTTTTCGAACGGCGGATTGACAGGGGAGGAATGTATCCGGTATTATTCCGGCAGCCATAAGGTGACGGACTATTTCCCGGATTATGTACCGGATGAACTGGACGGATACGGCGGTTCTCCCGACGCGTTTTTGTGCGTGTACGGACCGCGCTTTGCCGGGAATGAAATCGATTATACCGGCGTGGTATATCCGCCCGTGTTTTTTGCGGTAGGAATGGAGGATACGGCTCTGGATAATCTGCACTGGACATACCGGGATTTGCTTGCCCACGGCATCCGGGCGGAAGTACATACTTTTACGGGGGTTCCCCATGGACAGGCGGGCGTTTCGCTGTTTGGCAATTTTGATTATCCGAATTTTGAATTGTGGCTTCCTTTGGCGGATGCCTTTATGCAGAGGGTGTATGGGAAAAATAAAGAATGAAAAGACGGAGGAATGGGATGTTAAGAAAAGTAAAGGTTAAGAACGGAATGCTGCAGGGGTTGGTGGGAAAAGATCCCCGTATCACGGTATTTCGGGGGGTGCCTTATGCAAGGCCCCCGGTAGGGCGGCTTCGCTGGCGTGCCCCGCAGCCCGCCACGGACTGGGAAGGCGTGAAAAAGTGTTATGAGTATGCGGATATGGCTATGATGCGAGTGCACCCGGGACTGGATGAGGATTTTTATACAAAGGAACTGCATCCCACGGCAGCGGAGTACGGAATGAGCGAGGACTGTCTGTATCTGAATATTTTTACGCCTGCCCGGACGGGGCAGGACAATATTCCGGTATT
Source organism: Lachnospiraceae bacterium UBA3332 (assembly GCA_002361095.1). Taxonomy (GTDB): domain Bacteria; phylum Bacillota; class Clostridia; order Lachnospirales; family Lachnospiraceae; genus Gallintestinimicrobium. Next base: position 19,493 of record DERU01000129.1, on the reverse strand, counting down.
TGTGTACATTCATGGCGGTGGACTGCAGGACGGGTATAGCTATGAGGTAGAATTTGATCCGGAGCGTGTGGCGCGCCGGGGCGTGATTGTTGTGATGGTCGGCTACCGGCTGGGATTGTTCGGCTTTTTGGCCCATCCCGAAATTACGGCGCGGACTCCTAAGGGAGGGGTGGTTTCCAATTTCGGCATGCAGGATCAGTCCATGGCGATTCACTGGATCTATGACAATATCAGGGCTTTTGGCGGGGATCCTGAACGGATCGTGATCTGTGGGCAGAGCGCCGGGGCGCGCAGTGTGCAGGCGCAGATATGCAGTTCCTTCAATGGGAACCTCATAAAAGGCGCGATTATCCAATCCGGGGTTTCCATGATGTTTGGGGATGAGGACAGATCCATGGCGTATATCCCATCTCTCGCGGAGGCCGAGCGGTATGGGGCTGATTTTTTGCATACCATCGGGATAGACAGCCTGGAGGAAGCCCAAAAGACAGATGCGTATGAACTGATGCGCCGACTGGATGAGGCCTGCAAAACGACCCGGTATACCTTCGGCCTGTGTGTGGACGGTAAATTTGTGCGGGAATCCGCTCCGGGCGCGTATTATAATAACAGGATTGCGGATATTCCGCTGATCGTAAGCATTTGTCAGGGGGAGACGCAGAATCCGTTTATCAAGGGCGGTATGGATTATGAGGCGTACCAAAAAAGGGCAGAAAAATACGGTGATAAAAAAGACGAGTTCATGGAACTTGCAAGGGTGACCGACGACGCAGGCGCGGATGCCCTAACGGCGGGGGATGCCTTCAATACCTTTCTGGGGGGTACCAGAGCCTTTTGTGAGCTGCGATCCGCAGCTGGGCAGCGCGTATACTATTGCATTTTTGACCATGATATTCCGGGGGATGACGCGGGTTCTTTCCACGGGTCGGAACTGTGGTTTATGTTTGATTCCCTTGGCAACAGCTGGCGGCCTTTTGCCGGAAAGCATTATGACCTCGCACGTCAGGTCACTTCCTATTGGACAAATTTCGTAAAAAAGCTGGATCCTAACGGCACGGACTACAACGGCAATCCCTTGCCGGAGTGGAGACCGTATCAAAAAGAGGATAAGTCGGTCATGCGCTTTACGGATGCGGCGGTCCCTGCGGTTCTCCCGGCCTGCCCTGTTCTGGATTTTAGGCTCGCGTTCGGAAAGGGTATCTTTACCGACAAACCGTAACGAAGGATTCTTCCGGCCCGGTTACTTTTCACGGGGGGAGGGCTGGGCATAACCGGGAAAAGCAACCCGGCCTGCGTGCAGTAAGCATCCGTCGCTATCATGCCATTGCGGCTGTGGGGATATTGTGATAGAATGGCGAAAAGGGACGGGAGGGGCAAGGGCATGCGGCTGTTGTTTAAACAAAGGTTGTTTTCGTGGTTTGACAGTTATGATATTTATGATGAGGCGGGGGACACGGTTTATGTGGTGAAAGGGCAGCTTTCCTGGGGGCATTGCCTGAAGATTTTTGATGTCCAAGGCAGAGAGGTGGGGACGGTAAAAGAACGGGTGCTCACTTGGCTGCCAAAGTTTGAGATGTTTCTCGGGGGGCAATATGTGGGCTGTATCAGCAAAGAATTGACGCTTTTTAAGCCCCGGTATAACATCGACTGCAACGGCTGGCGCGTGGACGGGGATTTCTGGGAATGGGATTATTGCATCCGGAACTCTTATGGGGCAGACGTAGCCACCGTAACCAAAGAACTTTTCCGGCTGACGGATACCTATGTGATTGATGTGCGCGATCCGCAGGATGCGCTCTGTGCGCTGATGCTGGTGCTTGCCATTGACGCGGAAAAATGTACAAGGAATTGAGCCGGTTTTGGAGGGGATTCTGTCTGTGGCACGGCGGCGCAGCGCCTGCAAAAAAGCAGGGATATGTTAACCTCCCTGCCCGCTTTGGCGGGCGTAAATTCACGGTTGAAAAATTGTCGTATATGGTTTTTCAACCTATCCCTGCAGCCAATACCGGATATATTTCCAGCGGCTTTTTTGCTTGAGGAGACATAAAAGGGTTTCTTTTTCCTCACGGGCTTTTTGGAGCGTGTCTGTGCCGGGCAGTTTGTCTGCGTACAGCCATTCCTCATACGCAATAAGGGATTGCAGGGTTTGGCCGTCCGGCAGGGCGGCCAAAGCTTTTTGCCGAAACTGCGCGAAGGTTTCGTTTTCCTTTCTCTGTTGGGACAGGGCGGACAGAAGACGCAGGTATCGACGCATTTCATGCAGGAATTGTTCCTGTGGGGACAGCTTTCGGTAAGTCAGGGCGGCGGCTTTCTTTTCCAGAAACCACAGCAGGACGCTGAGGAGGATAAGAAAAGGCAGCAGCATGGCGAAACGGCGTAAAAATCCCGGGAGGGCGGCAGGCGTTTTTGGCGTTTCCGGCGGAAGGGACTGTTCCGGCGGGGAAGCCGGGGCAGGGGCGGGCACAACGGATGTGGCGGGCGCGGCGTTTGGGGACAAGGATTTAGGGGTTTCCTGCCGCATTTGCCATGCGGCATGGCCGAGACGGCCGTAGCCGGGGGTGGGTTCAAAGGGGATCCACCCAAATCCCGCCACATACACTTCCGGCCAGGCATGGGCCATGCCGGAGGTGACGGTGACCTTGGTTTTTCCTTTGGCGGCAACTAGGTAGCCCTGCACATACCGGGCGGGGATGCCCTCCGCCCGGGCCAGCAGTACGAAAGCGCTGGCAAAATGGGCGCAGTAACCCTGACGGCTTTCCCCCAGAAAATAAGTGAGAAAAGAGCCTTCGTCTGTCACGGACGCGGGCAGCGCGCCCGGCGCCGCATGGTAAGTATAAGAGGACAGGGCCTGCTCGATGGCGAGCAGTTTTTCCATATCGGTTTCACAGCCGTCCGTGACTTCCGAAAGCCAGTGGGAGACGGAAACGGGCAGGGGGACGGTTTGCCCGTATGTTTCTTTTATGAAAGCCTGGTAATCGGAGAGTTCCTGTAGGGAAAGTTCCCGTATGCCCAGGGAGGCACAGCTGTCCGACAGTTGTTTTTGCCCGTCGGCGGAAAGGGGCATGGTTTCCTCCAACAGGCGGTAAAAGGCGTCCTGTCCGGTATTCATCTGGTAAAAATCCAGCGTATATTCCGTTCCGTAGCTTTTCCGTTTCTCAAATTCCAGACGGCCCTGTTGTGTGCGGGGGACGAGACTGCGGTCCTGCAGGGTAACGGTCTGCGTTTTGGAAGGGGCGAATAAATAGCGGGTCCGAAAGTCCAGGTACCGGATTGTCAGGGAAGTTTGATGCAGATAATCGGTCCAATAGGATTCCCGGAGGGACTTGCAGGCCTGCAGTGCGGAGAGGGTATCCAAAATCCGGTCATAGGAAGGGGGAGCGGATTTTTGCAGCCATGTTCTGCCGTCAAAGGTATCGTAAATATCCCCTGTCAGATAAAGATTGGTGTAGAGTTTGCGCGGGGCCTGCAGGGTCATGATTTCCCGCTCTTTTTTTTCAATGTTTCCAAGCAGGGAGGCGTTTTGGGAAAAATCCGTATAGCCTGCCGTAAAGTCTTCCGGGTTGCCAAAGGGCAGGGAGTGGACGGCTGTCAGGACGGATTCCCGGACGGTCTCACAGAGGGTCTGCATCCATTGCCAGTCATAAGGCACATCCCGTGTCGGCAGGACGGCTAACAGAAGGCCGTAAAGGGCAAAAAAAGGCAATAGCCATGCCATGCACTGCCCGGGGGAGTGTTTCCGCTTTCTGGGCAGGCGGCTTTGCAGATATTGGGCGCAAACCAGCGCCAGGTATACAAAAGACAGGCAGACACCAGCGCCGGGCAGATTTACTTTGGCAATTGTGCCTAAGACGAGGCAGGCGGCCAATAGAAGGGCCATGACGGCTTTGGCTTTGCAAAACCGTTCCAGAATTGCCTGTATGAAAAATGCGCCCGCCGTGAGGAGGGCAGTCCGCACGATTCCGTCAGAAAGCGATGTTTCCGGAAGGCTTGGGGCCCTTCCCAAAATGCGCAAAAGGCAGTCCGTCCAAAGGGAGAAAGCTGCGGCAGGGCCCAGAAAGGCAAGGGAGGACACCCCAAGGGAAAGAAGCGAGGCGGCCCCGATGATATAGCCTTTTTTCCCGGCGCATTGTATGCCGATAAGCAGTAAAAGAAAAAAGGCACAGGTCAGCGGACAGAGCGCGGCAGCAGTGTCAAAGGGCAGGGCGTTGTCGGCCAGGGATAAAAAGATACCCGCAAGTAGGGCGGTGTTGCACCATTGGTAAACGCGCACGGGTGAAATCATAGGAATTCCTCCAGTTGGGCTTCTGTGGGTACGGTGACAATGCGGCGCCGTCCGTTTGGGGACAGGTTTGGAAAATCCGTTTGTTGATCCGTGACCAGGTAAACCACCACGCAGGAACCGGCCCGGATAAGACGTTCGGTCAGGGCAAGAAATTCATTTTCCGGTTTGTGCAGGATAAAAAGGAAGATGCCGCAGTCCATGCCTGCGCGCCGGTCTTCCAACTGTGCCAGGGCTTTTGACAGATCCCTTTCTTCCCCAAAGCGGATATCGGAGCAATATTGATAAAAAGGTTCAAAATCCCGGGCCGAACGTACATAAAATTCCGTCATTTCGGTCTGCATGCAGCGGGTAAGAAAGCCGATGCCGCGTTCGGCAAAAAAACCGCCTACCGCAAGAAGCACTTCCAGCATTTTATTTTCCGCAGGCAGAAATTCCTGTGGTTTTCTTCCAAAGCGCCGTGTATCCAAAAAAATCGATAAACCGTGTTTTTCTTCCCCGGTGCGGTTGCGTACAATCGGTTTTTGCGCCTTGGCGCTGGCCCGCCAATGGAGGAGGCGGATGTCGTCGCCGGGTGAATAGTCCCGGACGTCAGGCGCGGGAACGGTATCACAGACGGGGGATTCCCGCAGCAAATAGTCCGCAAGATCCCGGAGGGTTTTGGGATTGCGCAGACGGATATAGCGGGGGGAAACCAGCGCTTTGACAGCGCCGGGGTTTTTGTAATGCAGGGAAAAAAGGCCGAAAAAATCCGTGGCAACGATTTCCCTGACGCCTACTTCGTATTCTCCCCGGTATTTGCAGATCAGGTTGGTGCGCCAGACAAACCTGTCGCCGGGCAAAAGCTGATATTCAGTACCCTCCGGCATATCCGCCACATAAGAAAAGGAAGAGAACATTTTTACCCGGATGCCCGTGAACGCAAAGCGGTCTTCATTTTCCAGTACAAAAAAATAGGGGACGGGTTGTCCGCTGACACAGCTGCGGTTTTCCAGCTGCTGGTAGATTTTAAAACGCAGGACGACCGTAAGCAGATAGAAAAAAGACAGCGGGCCGATCAGGGTAACGGCCCAGAAAAAGCGGTAACTGGCGGGAGTGCCGAAGAAGCTGATGGCGGCAAGGGAGGACACCCATAATCCGGCTAAAATAAATCTGCGTATTCTCATAGGCAAAACCCTTTCCTAAGCGGGGATTTTGGCGGACAGGATCAGCCGCCTGAGCGTCCGGGCAGCGTCCTCCCCCCGGATTTTTGCGTCGGGGGTTAAAACCAGCCTGTGCAGCAGCACTTCCATGGCGATATCCTGTATGTCGTCGGGTTTTACGTAATCCCGGTTTTGCAGATATGCCTGGGCCTGTGAAGCCCGCAGGAGCGCCAGCAGCGCCCGGGGGCTTGCGCCAAGCGCAAATGCGGGCTCTTTGCGGGTGGAGGCAACGATTCCCTCCGCGTATTCCACAACGGTATCTTTCACGGAGACGGTTTTGACACGCTGCCTTGCGCGCAGGATATCCGCCACCGGGCAGACGGCGCAGGACGTGTGGTGCAGGCTGCCGTCCAAAAAGAGGCGGGCCATTTTCAGTTCGTCCTCTTTTTCGGGATAGCCCAGGCGCAGGCGCATCATAAAACGATCCATCTGGGCTTCCGGAAGCGGGTAGGTGCCCAGAAACTCCACCGGGTTTTGGGTGGCGATGACAAAAAAGGGTTCCGGAAGCGGATAAGTGGAGCCGTCCACAGTGACTTGTTTTTCGGCCATGGCTTCCAAAAGGCTTGCCTGTGTTTTGGGTGAGGTCCGGTTGATTTCGTCCGCCAGAAGGATCTGATGCATGACTGCGCCGGGACGGTATTGGAATTCACCTGTGTGCATCTGGTAAACGGCTGCGCCGGTGACATCCTGCGGCATCGTATCGGGCGTAAACTGGATACGGCCAAAGGATGCCTCCATACTTTGGGCGAGAACTCTGGCGAGGGTGGTTTTTCCCACGCCGGGCACATCCTCCAATAATACATGCCCTTCGGCCAACAGGCACAGCACAGTTTTTCGGATGGTCTCTTCTTTTCCTATGACAAAACGGTTCAGGTTTTGCAGAAGACGCAAAACATTGTCTTTTTCATCCATAAATAATCCGGCTCCTTTGTGTAAATACTTCCGGTAGGTCCGTTGTGCGTAAAAACGGCAGGGAAAACCAATTCAACGCCCCCAAAACCTTCTGATTTGCTTTGCGGCGGCGATAGGGATACCCACCGCGCAGCCCATGATCACAATAACCAGGCCGGTTTTTGCCGCAAGTCCGATAAGAAATTCCATAAAGACCTCCTGTTTCCGAACTGGAATTTAGCGGGAGTCAAAAAAGGAAAAGCTTTTTGCGGTTCCCGATATCTTATTGTATGCGGCAGACCGGGCGGCGGTGAGGCATGGGGCAAAGCTGTTTTTGCGGCGGCTCAGCGGGGCGGCGTTTCCTCGTTTAAATATCTCCACAGTGTGGTCCGCCCGATGCCCAGCTTTTTGGCGGCGAGTGTCTGGTTGCCGTTGCAGCGGGCGAGTACCACTTTTACAATCTCCCGGGTCATTTCGCCAAGGGGGCGGTCGTAGTTGAAGGCGGACAGCGCAGAGGGAATGTATTTGTGTTTCTCTTTTTCCAAAGTCTGGTACACGGTGTCATATTGGATATAGGCCGTGGTGGTGAGCATGGCAAGTTCCGCCAGCACCCGTTTGAGCTGGAGATAATTATCCGGCCATTGATAGCCGGTCAGCAGTGACAGGGCATCCGGGGTGAATCCCACAATCTGCCGGGACAGTTCCGCATTCAGGGTATTAAGGTACAGTTTTGAGGAACTGAGGATATCGTCGGTCAGTTCCCGCAGCGGGGGCAGGCAGATGGTCGTGCAGATCAGATAATCAATAAAACTTTTGGAGGGATCCGGGCCTTTTTGTATGGGATCCTGGGAACAGGAAAAGATAATGCGGTTACGTGTGTGGGCCGCAGTATCCACAAACAGGGACAAAAGCTGATCCTGCCGCCGCTTGGAAAGTTCCTGGATATTGCTGATAAAAATGGTATTGTTCCGGTCATTGAAAGGGGAGTTATAGCTGCCGGTCAGGTAACTCCATGTTTTGTCGTTGACCGTCTGGCAGTCTATGGTGACATAGGGGTATTTGTTCAGCGGACTTTCCAGATATAGTTTGGCGGCGACCTGGTTTTTTCCGGAACCCCGTTCCCCCAAAATCATGACGGGCAGCATATTGCGGCCGATCATGCGGATTTTCTCTTCCAAGAGTCTTGCGCTGGCAGTCAGGGAATAGAAACTGTTGGAGTAAAGAACGGATATTTCCGCACGGGAGGAAAAGCGGATACCGTGTTTGCTTCCTCCCACGGGGAAGGGGTTTTGCTCCAGACAAAAAATGCAGCAGGGCTCGTTTTGGAAAGAGGCCTCCTCAGACAGGATGGAATAGAGCATATTTTCGATCATGTGGAAGGCTTTTCCCGATACAGGACGCGGCGCTTCCGCCAGTTTTTTCAGATAGCCCGTCACGGTGGAAATATTTTCTTTATTGTAGGTGGAGAATAAAATGGTCCCGTCCTTTTTGAGGATGATCGTTTCCGTATCCTGCATCTGCAGCGCTTTCGCGAACAGGCGGCTGTGGGCGAGGGTTTCCTCGACCGTCTGGCATATGGTGACCGCATAGTCCATGGCGTTTGCAATGCTTTCCGGGCCGGATAGAATCAGAATCGGTTCCAGTCCGGTTCTGCGCGCGGCAATTTCCGTGATGGTATCGCATATGACCAGATTGTAACCGTTTTCTTTCAGGCTTTCCAGGACGGAATTGAGTTCGTCCGGATGATGGATGGTACGGATTTCCATCCTGCCGTCTATCATTTCACACAACGCCCGTGCCGGGCGGGTGATGTTGGGATAGCCTACGATGGCGCAGGGCTCTGTCAGGTTGCCCAAAAGCAGGGTAATGCGTAAAATATCGTCCATGGAAATCGGAATTTCGACAACAGGAAGCCATGCAGCTTCCCGGAGCATTTCGGCGGTACCGCCCCGGGAGAGAATAAGATCATAGCCCTCGTTCATGTGCTGTTTTGCCAGCAGGACGCCATCCTCCAGATTGCCGGTGTAGACCGTCAGTTCTATTTCTTTGTACTGTTTTGCCACTTCCGTCATGACACCCTGCATACTCGGATAGGGCGCGATTCCAAGGATTTTATATTTCCTGGCCATGGTTGAATATCCCTTCTGTAAAATAAACTGGCACAAACTGTTCTGTTTTGAAAATAATCATAGCATATTTTTGTAAAAAAGGCAATGGTGTTTCAAAAAAGAACAAAATATAGAGTGACTATAATTGAAACAATGATAAAAGAAGCGTATGATGAAATTGCTAAGATATAGAAATAAACGTTTCAGAATAAAACGACGGGAGGTGGGTAGATGGTTCGGCTGATGATTATTGCCGATGACTTTACAGGGGCGTTGGATACGGGCGTACATTTTGCAGAGAACGGAATCCGGACAAAGGTAATTGTCAGTGTGGACAGCGGCAAAAGCTGGGCGGATATGTTGTATGGGGAACAGACGGAGGTGCTGGTCATTGATGCGGAGACCCGGCATGTGTCCAAGGAGACGGCGTATCGGACGGTCTATGACATTGTGGCGGAAGGGAAAAAGGCCGGAATTTCCTGGATTTATAAAAAGACCGATTCGGCGCTGCGCGGAAATATCGGAAGCGAACTGGAAGCGGCCTATGCTGCTTTTGGGGAACCGTTCCTTGTTTTTGTACCGGCTCTTCCGCAGATGAGGAGGACGACCGAAGGCGGAAAGCAATATATTGACGGGGTTTTGGTCAGCCAAAGCGTGTTCGGGAAAGACCCCTTTGAGCCGGTGACAAAGGACTCGGTCCGGGAGATTATCGGGCTGCAAAGCAGCGTTACGGTCCGGGAAGTGGCGGATCCGGAACAGGAGGACTGGCAGGAAAAGGGAATCCTGGTGTTTGACGCAAAGACAACGGAGGATATCCAAAAAATCGGCGGGTGTCTGGCGGCGTCCGCAAAATGCCACCTTTTGGCCGGATGCGCGGGATTTGCCCTCATCCTCCCGAAGCTTTTGGGACTGGAATGCGGGACGCTGCCGGAAGCGAAGCTGGAGGAAAGACTGTTCGTCATCTGCGGAAGCGTAAATCCGATTACCCAAAGGCAGCTGGATATCGGGGAGGAAGCAGGGTATCCGAGGATTTGCATGACGCCGGAGGAGAAACTCAATCCCGCCTTTTGGGAATCCTGGGAAGGGGAAGCCATCGTGGAGGAACTGATACAAAAGGGCGGAGAACACGCCTGCGTCATGTTTGACAGTAATGACCGCATCGGAATGCCCAAAACTTTGGATTATGCGCGGGAGAAGGGCATGGACATCGGACAGGTGCGCTGCAAAATCGCCGAGACGCTGGGAATCGTCCTGAAAAAGGTTTTGGACCGGGGGCTGGACGCCGTGATTTTGGTCACGGGGGGCGATACCCTGCTCGGATTTATGAAGGAACTGGGGCCCAAACAGCTGCAGCCCGTCAGGCAAATCCGTCCCGGTTGTGTGCTTTCCACCCTTTTCTATGCGGGAAAAGAGTATCATGTGATTACCAAGTCCGGCGGTTTCGGGGAGGAAACATTGCTGCGGGAACTGGCGGACGAACTAAGCGACAGACGTTGAGAATGGAGGATTCGAAAAAATGGGAAACCGGATTAAACTCCCGTCCTGCGTGTACGCGGGAATCGGAAGCATTCAGGATGTGAAGGGTATCATGGAACAGGAGGGCGCAAAAAAAGCGCTGGTATTTACGGATAAAGGGATCGCCGGGGCCGGACTTTTGGACAAGCTTTTGGAAGTTTTGCAGGATGCCGGGATGGCCTATACGGTGTTTGACGATTTAAAACCGGAACCGGCATACGGAGATGTGGAGAAGGTCGTAGAGCAGATGAACCGGGAAAACGGGGATCTGATTATTGCCATCGGGGGCGGAAGCGTGATGGATGCGGCAAAGCTGTGTTCCCTGCTCAAGGGTTCTTCCTACACGGTAAAAGACCTTCTGGGCAATCCGCTCCTGGCATCCAAGCAGATGAAAACGGTGATGATTCCCACCACCTGCGGAACCGGCTCCGAGGCGACCTGCAACGCGATTGTGGCGATTCCGGAAGAGCAGTCCAAAAAGGGTATTGTGAACGAGGCGATGATACCCGATTATGTGATTTTGGATGCGGGAATGATCGCGAAGCTGCCTCCTTCCATTGTGGCGGCTACCGGGGTGGACGCCCTTGCGCACGCGGTGGAATGCTTCACCTCCAAAAAGGCGACGCCTTTGAGCGATACGTATGCGCTGGCCGGGGCAAAGCTGATTTTTCAGAATATAGAGCAAGCGTATGCCGACCCCTCCGATATGGAGGCAAAGGATAACATGCTGTTGGGCGCGTTTTACGGCGGAATCGCCATTACCGGCAGCGGCACGACGGCGGTACATGCGCTTAGTTATCCGTTGGGAGGCAAATACCACATTGCCCACGGGGTGTCCAATGCGATTCTCTTCGCCCATGTCATGGCATTTAATAAAGATGCCTGCCAGGAACGGCTCGCCGTACTCTGTGACGCGGTATATCCGGAATGTGTGGCAAAGACCGCAGAGGAAAAGGCGGATCACATTATTGCGCGCATTGCGGAGATTGTGAAAAATACCAACATTCCCACGGACTTAAACGCGTTTGGGGTGAAAATGCAGGATTTGGACTTTTTGGTAGACGCCGGGAGCAAACAGCAGAGGCTTCTGGTTAATAATAGGAAGGAACTGAGTCTTGCGGATATCCGTTCCATCTATTTAAAAGTGCTGAAGGAGGACTGAACATGACCGAAATCAAGGGAATCATCGCAGCGATGCAGACCGCCATGCATGAGGACGGCAGCATCAACGAGGAGGAATTGCGCCGCCAGATCAACCGCCAGATCGACGCGGGGGTGGACGCGGTTTTCTGCCTGGGAACCAATGGGGAATTTTATATCCTGTCTGCGGAAGAGAAAATCCGCGTAATGGAAATTTTTGTGGACGAAGTAAAGGGGCGCGTCCCCGTATATGCGGGAACCGGATGCATCAGTACGGAGGAAACCGTCGCGTTGTCCAAAAAGGCGGAGGAAATCGGGGTGGACGTGCTTTCCGTGATTACGCCCTACTTTGCGGCGGTCAGCCAGGAAGAACTGTATCAGCACTACGCGGCGGTGGCCCGGGCGGTCAGCCTGCCCATCGTGATGTACAATATACCGGCCAGAACCGGGGCGTCGCTGGCGCCGGGAACCGTGGGACGGCTGGCAAAAGATTTTCAAAACATTGCGGGCGTGAAGGATTCCAGCGGCAATTTCAACAACATCCTGCAGTATATTCAGGAGACGCAGGACATGGATTTTGCGGTTCTTTCCGGCAATGACGCTTTGATTTTGTGGACGCTTCTGGCGGGCGGAAAAGGCGGCATTACGGCGATCGCCAATATCCTGCCCACGGTTATGGTGGACATTTACCAAAACTACTTAAAGGGTGATATGGAAAAGGCGAAAGAAGCCCAGAACGCCATCGCAAAAATCCGGGAATGCTTCAAATACGGCAATCCCAATTCCGTGGTAAAATGCGCTACCAACTTAATCGGACAGCCGGTGGGACCCTGCAGGAAACCCTTTGGCATTTTGTCGCAGGAAGCGGTGGAAGGAATCCGGCAGGTAATCGATACCTATTATGCGGAATATAAAAATAAATGAGGAGGGCAGAGATGAAGATCATAGGAATTACCATGGGTGATCCGGCGAGCATCGGGCCGGAAATTACAGCGAAGGCGCTGGCGGATCCCACTGTGTATGAAAGGTGCAGGCCGCTGGTTATAGGAGACGCTCCGGTGATGGAGGAAGCGCTTAAAATTACCGGGCTTTCCGAAAAGCTGCGTATCCATAAGGTCAGCAAAGTGGAGGAGGCGCTGTTTGCATACGGAACCATAGACGTTTACGACATGGGCGTGGTTGATATCGCGCAGCTGAAACGGGGACAGGTATCCGTTATGGCGGGCAACGCGGCGTTCCAGTACGTGAAGAAGGTCATCGAACTGGCCATGGAAAAAAAGATCGACGCTACCGTTACCAATGCTTTGAATAAGGAAGCCATGAATCTGGCGGGCCATCATTTTTCCGGACATACCGAGATTTATGCCGAGTATACCGGAACCAAAAAATATACCATGATGCTGGCCCATGAGAATCTGCGGGTAGTACATGTTTCCACCCATGTTTCCCTGCGGGAGGCGTGCGACCGGGTAAAGAAAGACCGGGTGCTTGAGGTGATCCGCATTGCCGATCAGGCCTGTAAACAGCTTGGGATCGCACAGCCTAAGATCGGTGTGGCAGGCTTGAATCCCCACAGCGGTGAAAACGGGATGTTTGGCAGGGAGGAAATCGAGGAAATTACGCCTGCCATTGAGGCCGCGAAGGCGGAAAGCATTCTGGCGGACGGGCCGGTTCCCCCCGATACCGTATTTTCCAAGGCGCGGGGCGGATGGTATGATATCGTGGTTGCCATGTACCATGACCAGGGCCATATTCCGCTGAAAGTGGTAGGATTTGTGTACAACCGGCAGGAAAAGAAGTGGGATGCCGTGGCCGGCGTCAACATTACGCTGGGACTGCCGATCATCCGCGCTTCCGTGGATCACGGAACCGCGTTCGATCAGGCGGGAACGGGACTTGCCAGCGAACTGAGCCTGATCAATGCGATGGATTATGCCATCCGTATGGCCGGTCAGCAGCCGTCATGAGGTTTTTACCGGAAATCCGTGTCTGCGGAATTTCCGTATTATAAAAGAGAAGGGGGTATTCATATGGAATACACGAAACTGCCGGGATTGACGCCGGACGGAAAAATGTATTGGAACGAGGATATGGGGACGGTGGAAGCGATGATTCCGCCCGGCGGCTATAAAACCGCCCACGGCCCGGGACTTTTGGAACTGGAAAACGGCGATATCCTGTGCGTCTGGTTTGCGGGTTCCTTTGAGGGCAACGCGGATGTGAACGTAGTGTGCGCCCGCCTGCCCAAAGGCGCGGATAAGTGGGAAGAGCCGGTGGAGGTATCCCATGATCCGGAGAGGAGTGAGCAGAATCCGTCCCTGTTTGCAGGACCGGACGGGAAAGTATGGGCAATGTACACCTCCCAGCTGTCCCGCGTGGAGGGGAAGGACAATATGCAGTTTACTTCCGTGATCCGCTGCCAGAAGAGTATGGATCACGGAAAAACCTGGAGCGATTATGAAACCGTGTTCCCGGAAGAGGGAAGCTTCTGCAGGCAGCCCATCCAGGTATTGGCAAACGGACGCTGGATTTTCGGCAACTGGATCTGCACCGATTCGGAACTGGGGCTTACCGGCGATCCCACGGCGTTCCGCATTTCGGACGATCAGGGAAAAACCTGGAAGAGGGTGGACATGCCAAAGAGCAACGGTGCCGTGCATGCCAATGTGGTGGAACTGGAGCCCGGACATCTGGTGGCGTTTATGAGAAGCCGCGCCGCCGACAATATTTACCGCAGCGAGTCCAAAGACAACGGGGACAGCTGGACGGAACCGGTTCCCACGGTATTGCCCAACAATAATTCCAGTATCAGTGCGGTGAAACTTAAGAGCGGCAGGATCGCCATTGCCTACAATCCCACCTGTACGCCCTGCCCTACGCCGGGGATCGCATCCTGGCCGGGACTGCGCTGTCCGGTGGCGGTGGCGCTTTCGGAGGACGGCGGCCAGACCTTCCCCATGATCCGTTACATGGAGCGGGGCGAAGGTTATATGGGCGACAAGAATAAAACCAATAACAAACAGTATGAATATCCTTATATCATGCAGGGCGCGGACGGCAGGCTGCATCTGGCCTTTGCCTACAAAGACCGTATCGGTGTGAAGTATATGAGTTTTACGGAAGAGGATGTGATGGGTAAAAAGCGTGAGACGGTAGGGCTTTACAATCCGACTTCCGCGAAGGTGCAGTGATATGTACATACCGCCAAAAGTAAAACCGTTGTGCCCGCCGGAGCAGCCTCCCCGCTATGAGGATGTGGTATATGGGGAGGCAGCGCTGGACAACGGGCAGTCTTATACGCTGAAACTGGATATTTACCAGTCGCCTGCGCAGACCGAACCGGGGCCGTGCATCGTTTATTATTTCGGCGGCGGATGGATGTGGGGCGAATACAAACAGGTGACGCAGAAAGCCGTTTACTGCAGGGATTTGGTAAGGATGACGCAGGAGGGCTACACAGTGGTCTGTCCGGATTACCGTTTGGTCAGCCAGGCCATTTTCCCGGCCTGCATTCATGACGCCAAAGCGGTGATCCGTTTCCTGAAAGCGAACGGGGCATCTTACCACATCGACCCGGAGCGCATCGGCGTGCTGGGAAACTCCGCAGGAGGCCATCTTGCTTCCATGGTAGCGCTTAGCGCGGACTGTAAGGAACTGGAGGGAACGGTAGGGGGAAATACGGAATATTCCAGCACCGTGAAAGCGGCATGCATTTTCTACGGGCCGGCCGATCTGACCAAAGTGCTGCGCGATAACGTAGAGGCTATGGACGGCCCGCCTGCCGACCTGACCGGTACGGAGATCGAGAATGTGGGCAATGATAAGGCTGGGATCATTCCTGCGCTTATCGTGGGATATACCGGCCCCGGGCGTACCATGCAGAAACTGGGACGGATTTTGGAAAAGGCGGATCCGTCGGATCCCGACTGGCATTATATTGCACTGCTGCAAAAGTGCAGTCCGATCCGCTACGTTAACAAAAACAATCCGCCGGTTTGCCTGTTCCACGGGGGACATGACCCGATTGTTCCGGTGTGCCAGAGCGAGATGCTTTACCATGCGCTGACGGCCGCAGGGGCGGATGCCACCTATGTTTCTTATTCCTGCGGCGGCCATGGGCCGAGTCTTGGCAGCCGGGTGGACAGTTTCGCGTATCAGTTTTTGAGAGACCGGTTATGAAAATTAAAACAAATAGGAGAAACGGAAAATGACAACACAAATGATATTGGCTCTTCTTGTATTGATCATCATGATTGCCCTGATCATGTTTGACGTATTGCCTTTTGGGGCGCCGCCGATTCTGGCGTGTCTTTTACTGGTAGTGACAGGGCTGTCCACGGTTCCGGAGGCGTTTGCGGGCTTTGCGAATTCCAGCGTAATCATGATCGCCACGTTCATGGTGGTACTTGCGGGCGTACAGAAAACGCGGCTGATGGACAAGGTAAAAGAAACCCTGATCGCGCTGGTCAACAAGGGCGGTTATAAAAGCTATGCCCTGTTGGTAATTGTCGTAATGCTGGGCGCCAGCCTGGTGGGCGGCGGGAACACCGGATACTATGTGCTGATCCTGTCCCTGATTTCGACGATTCCCTATACGAAAAAGATGCCTACGTCCAAGCTGATGATGCCGCTTGGATTTGCCACTAACCATCCGCTGATTCCGCTGAACGTGGCGCTGTATTATGGGGTGGTCAGTTCGGTGCTGGAAACCGCAGGATATCTGGAGAAGGTTTCCATGGCAAAATTTGCCGTCGTAAACTTTGTGATGGCGATAGCGTTCTTGATCTGGTGTCTGGTATCCTATAAACTTCTGCCCGACCATCCCATCGCGGCAGCCGAGGAGGATGCGGCGGCCAAGATCGATAAAACCAAAGCGGTGGGCATGCCCGCGTGGAAGGAAAAACTGACCGTTGTGCTGTTTGCTGTCAGCGTGGTCGGCATGATGATGATGAATACCCTTGGCAATATGGCGTATGCGATTCCCGGCCTTGCGGCAATGATTCTGCTTTTGACCAAGGTGGTTGACTTTAAGGAGTTCAGGGAAAATATGTTCGCACCTGTAATCCTGATGATGGCGGGCGTGATCGGTGTGGCGGACGCGCTGGCAAATTCCGGCTTTACCGCCATGATCGGGGAAGCGATTGCAGGTACCTTGGGCGCCAGTGTACCGGCTGTGCTGATTATCTTCCTGTTTGCGCTGTTGACCAGTACCTGTGCCACCTTTACGGGTTCCAATATGGGCTCCGTATATATCTTTGCCCCGATTGCGATCGCGGCGTGCATGAGCCTTGGGCTTAACCCGACGGCGGCAGCGGCGGCGGTTGTGGTATCCGGATGGCAGGGCGGCTATATGCCCATTGACGGAATGCCCGCCATGATCATGGGGATGGGAAAATATAAGCTGCCGGAATTCTGGAAGTTCACGGTGCCCATGTACCTGATCCGGATTATTGCGCTCAGCGTTGCCGCAGCCGTTATTTTCCCGATGTAATCTTTGGGTTGTGGTGGCGCTGCCAAAGTGCGGCATGGAGGCTGCCATAATGAATACGTAACGGTCCGGACTTGTCCGGGCCGTTACAAAAACACAGGCGGCGAAAGGAGACGGGAATGGAAAAGAAATTCTACGCTTATGTATCCACAAAAGCTGCCTGCGATCCGTGCAGAACCGTTTTTGTGTGCCCGCCTGCGGCCGCCGTGCCGGATCGGGAGGCGGCAGAGCGGTTTGCGGTTCAAACGGGATGGCGGGAACTTGCGGAAGAGAGCGGTTCGGTTCTTATCATTCCGGTGGTTTTGGGCGGGTGGGAGACAGAATCCACCGGCCTTTTGATGGAAATATACAAAGAAAACTGCGGACGCTTTGCAACCAGAAGCGGGCAGGCGATCTGGGGACGGGGCGGTATGCTGTGGTGCTGGGAAACGCTGTTGTATTTGGCGGGATACGGGGACGGGGCGGTATTTGCGGGAAACCTTTTGGTGGAATATCCCAATATGTTTGCCGCCGCCGCGCTGGTGAACGGAATGCCGGAGGATTATTCGGCGGCGGACGCGCTGTCCTGTCATTGGCTCACCCCAAAGGTCAGCGCCGGATACCGCAAAAAAAACCGCGAGATTCCCGTGCATCTGTGGATGTTTCAGAAAGAAGGAACGGATACAAAAATTGCAATGCGCCATTTCCGGGAAAGCTATGGGGCATATATGGAATCGGAAGTGTGGGTGCGCGGTCTGCGCGGCAGTATGACAAAGGCAAAGGAAAATCCCGCATGGCAGACGCGGGTGTTTTTCGGAACTTTTGAGGCGGGGGATGCACGTTTGAACCGGATGATTTGGGAAGAATGTTTTTGCCATGTAATCCGGTGGAAAAACGGCCCTGACGGAACGCTGGCTTTGGCGGACAGCAAAGAAGAGTTTTATGAAAATCCCCGTTTTTTGCGCCGCCGGGTTCGGGTAAACGGCAATTCCTATGAATATTTTGTTCATTTGCCAAAGGGAAAGGAGCACCGGCGCGGTCTGGCGCTGGTGTTTACCGTACACGGCAGGGGGGAGCCCGCGTGGTTGTTTACGGCCAAAAACGGATGGGACAGGCTTGCGGATGAGACCGGGGAATTCATTTTGGTTTCCCCGGATTCCCCGGGGAACATCTGGTTTTTGCCCCGGGATGGGATGCTGTTTCCCGAGATTGTGAGCCGCATGGCGGAGGAGTTTGGAATCGATACCGGACGGGTTTATCTCACCGGCTTTTCCAACGGCGGTATGATGGTGCGGGAGGCAGCGGTGTCGTATCCGCAGCTGTTTGCGGGGGTTTCCCCGTGGAATGCGCCGCCCGGAAATACGGGAGCCATGATGAAAGCGGATACGAGTATGATGGAACCGGAATTTGACGCAGAGTTTACGGCGGTTTTGGACGCTTTTTTGGAAAGCGGATTTGAAATGCCGTTTGCCTTTGTATTTGGGGATCAGGACCGGGCGGCGGACGCAGGGAAGGACCGGATGATTGCGCCGGCAGCGCGGGCCAATGGCCTGGTCGGCTGGCAGCGCCGGGAGGAGGCGCATTTTTGTACCTTTTTGGGGAAGAATGAAGAAGGAAAAACGCTGATGACGGTTACGGTGATGCGCGATATGCCCCATGGCGCGACGGAAGAGGAAAGCCGCTTTACATGGGATTTTTTGAAACGTTTCCGCCGGACGGACGGCGCGCACAGGATTATGTGCGCCGAAACGGAGTCGTAAAGCCGTCATCCGTCAGAATGCGAGTTAGGAGAGAAGAACATGTTTATTCCTGTATTGTTATTCATAGTCGGGCTGGTCTGTCTGATTAAGGGCGGGGACTGGTTTGTGGACGGTTCCACGGGAATTGCCCGCAGATTTCATCTGCCGGAACTGCTGATCGGCGCGACGGTGGTTTCCATCGGAACAACCCTGCCGGAGGTGATGGTTTCCACAACATCTGCGCTTACGGGACACGGGGAAATTGCGTACGGAAACGCGATCGGTTCCGTGATTTGTAACACCGCGCTCATCGCTGCCATTACGATCGCGGTAAAGCCGGGCCCGGTGAATAAAAAGACGCTGCGCACGCCGGTACTCTTTTTCTTTGCCGCTGCGCTGATTTATGCCGGCGTGGCGTATTTTGCCGGTTATTTCGGGAGATGGGTCGGCTTTTTGATGCTGCTGATCTTTGTGATCTATATGGTGACTACGATCCTGCAGATGAAAAACAATCCTTCCGGGGAAACGGAAGAAGAGCAGGAAGGGAAGGAAAAAACGCTGGTCTGGAATATTGTCTTTCTGGTGATCGGCGCGGCGCTGATCGCGGTGGGGGCAGATCTTTTGGTGGATAACGGAACGCTGATCGCAAAAGCGATGGGCGTGCCGGAATCGGTTATCGCCCTGACCTTTGTCGCGCTGGGCACTTCCCTGCCGGAACTGGTGACGGCGATTACCGCCCTGACGAAAGGACATGGGGCATTGTCCCTTGGCAATGTGATCGGGGCGAATCTTTTCAATTTGGTGCTGGTCAGCGGTGTTTCCGTTACGCTCGCTCCTTTCAGCGTTCCGCAAAGCGCGATGCTGTTTGGGCATAACGCTTCCCTTGTATTGGAAATTCCGGTTATGTTTGCGGTTATGCTGCTGATGACGATGCCGGCCCTGATTCGGGGGAAGCTGTCCAGGGCGCAGGGTATCCTGCTTTTGCTGATCTATATAGCGTTTTGCGGAATACAGTTTACTCTTTAATAAAGAGGTAACAGTTCAACCCCAATGGAGGCAGCTTAAGGCGGGAGGCAGGCATGCGAACCGGGCGGAAGCGGCAGCGGACGCGCAGGGATTTCCTGCGGCAATATCCGAAACGGGAAATTCTCC
>DERU01000030.1 GCA_002361095.1 Lachnospiraceae bacterium UBA3332 | reverse complement strand
AAACTGGCGACCTACCCGCGCACGGATTCCCGGTATCTGACGGAAGACATGGCCTGTATGCTGCCGGAACTGTGCCGGGAGATCGCCGGCGCGTTCCCGTCTGCTTCGGGATTCCGGGGCGGCGTGAACGCGGCCCTTGTGACTGACAATTCCAAAGTCAGCGACCACCATGCCATACTTCCCACAAAAGAAACCGCACGGACAGATCTGACTGCCCTCCCTACCGGGGAGAAAAATATCCTCTCCCTCATTTCCATACGTCTTTTATGCGCCGTCTGCCCGGAAAAATATTCCTATGCGGATACGGAGGTGGCGCTTTTGTGTGAAGGGGAGACCTTTACTGTAAAAGGCCGCACGGAGCTTTCCGGGGGCTGGAGAGCCGTGGAACGCCCGTTTTTGGAAGCGTCAGGAAAAAAAACGGAGGATAAAACCGAAGCCCCGCCCCTGCCGGGATTATCCGAAGGGCAGATCCTTACTGCGGAAGCCGCCGCGCTCCATGAGGGGACGACAAGCCCTCCCAAACGGTACACCGAAGATTCCCTCCTTTCCGCCATGGAAAACGCCGGGGCGGAAGAATTTGCACAGATCGAAGATGTGGAGCGCAAAGGGCTGGGGACGCCGGCCACCCGCGCGGGCGTGATCGAAAAGCTGGTAAAGGGCGGATTCGTGGAGCGGAAAAACAAGCTGCTGATCCCCACAAAAAAAGGCATGGAACTGATAAACGTGCTGCCGGACGCCGTAAAGAGCGCAAAGCTGACCGCTGATTGGGAAGAAGCCTTAAAAGAAGTGGAACGCGGGGAACGGAAGCCGGAGGAATTTATGGACGGGATCACCCGTATGGTCTGCGGGCTGGTGGAATCTTATAAAGATGCAGCGGCAGATACCGGCAGCGCCCTCTCCGGCTCCGCAAAAGAGGCCGTTGGCATCTGCCCCCGCTGCGGCAGGCCGGTCTATGAGGGAAAAAAGAGCTTCTACTGCTCCGGATATAAAGCGTCACCCTCCTGCGGCTTTGCCCTGTGGAAAGACAACCCGTATTTCAGGAGCAAGCGGAAGGAACTGACAAAAAAGACTGCCGCCGCCCTGCTGAAAAAAGGGAAGGTCAAAATGACCGGCCTGTATTCGGAAAAGAAAGGGATCTTCTATGACGCTACGATCGTCATGGAGGACACAGGCGGAAAATATGTGAACTTTAAGCTGGAATTTGATAAAAAATAAAAGAAGGAGGCGACCCGTTTGGAACCAAAACAGAAACTGGAGGAATTTGCCGCGCAGCAGCCGGACAGATACCGTTATTACATTACCAATGAGGCCCTGCAGAAAGGAACCTGCCCCCACATGGAGGACATGAAGCTGGTGGAGATTAAGGAGATCGCGCCTGTCCTTGTAGAGAACGGCACAGTCAAAGCCTTCGGGTATGTGGAATACCCCAGGCCGCTGGCAAAAGAGCAGGAAAAGGAATACGCCCTTGTACCCGCATCAGAAAATGGAAACCACCTGCGGGCGACAGAGCTTTCCACGGAGCAGAATATGAACATGATCGACGGGATCCCCAACAATGAGCCGCCCCGTGTCAACCAGGGTTATACCATACTGGAAAGTGAAACTGTCGGCCACATGGAATATGTCCTCGCCGAAAATCAGGACGCGCCCCAGCCCTACGCAACATGGGCGCGGAACATAAAAAACGATGAACAGCGGGGGGATGAAAATTTCTTCTGGGGCCATTATTTTTGCGACCCGGAAGCGGCAGCCAAAGACTTCCACGCAAGGGCGGATGAACAGCGGGATTATTTACGGGAAAGCCGCCCGTCGCTCCTCGACATGCTGCGGCAGGATCAGAAAGAAGCCGCCCGTTCCATTCAGGAACTGCCCGCCATGGATCATGTAAAACGGGGGCTGGAAAGGTAGGGAAAATGAAGCTGACAAACTATGAAAAAGAGAGCGTCTTTCTCTTTAATGAAGCAGACCGGACGGCAAGCATCTATACCCATAATGCCGCCCTGATCCGGCAGCTGACAACGCTGTGCGGCTCCCATCCGGAGCAGGTAAAACGCACCGGAGATAACGGCTGCGGAGGACTGACTTTTGAACTGCCGAAGAAGTGGCTGAAAATAGTCCCGCCCCGCGTCCTGTCTGCGGCACAAAAAGAAGTGCTGGAAAAAATGAACCGGAGCCGCTGGGGCAGAGAATAGACCGTTATCCCATGCTCTTTACCAGGCGCAGGATAAAATCCTTAAACAATTCCTGCTGTTCGTCAGGCAGCGTGTTTAAAGCATCCCTCACAAGATTGCCTGTGTCTACCGCTTTTAAGCTGTCCTGGAGCAGATATTCCGGGGAAACGCCTGCTGCATTGACGATCCCGACAAAGGTTTCCAGCTTCGGCGCTTTGATGCCTCTCTCGATATCCGCAAGATACCGTTCGGAAATGCCGCACTGCTCCGCAAATTCTTTCATGGTCAGCTTTCTGGCGACCCGGCAGGAACGGAGCCGCTCTCCCATGAGCAGTATATTGAATGGTTGTTCCATGACTGATCTCTCCTTATATTATGTTCGTGTTCCATGAACTACTGGCACATATAAAGTATAGATAGCGCACGGATTTCTTGAAATGATTCAATAGACGTGAAAAATTGTATTTTATGAACCATTAAATCATAAAATTTTTATAAACAACAGACTTCGACAGATTATGCGCTTTTTATGGTTTATGATATGTTTATGAACTAACAGAACATATAAAACGCCTAACAAATCATAAGGAGAACAGTTATGAATATGAAGAAGATACTGAAACGGATCGCGAAAGAAAACGGCGTTACGGTAGAGGAAGTGAGGGAAGAAATGCAGAAAGCCATAACCGAAGCATGGAAGAACCCTCCGGCGGACGGCGGCGTGACAGCGGCGTACCAGAGGAAGGTGCCGTGCAAAGGGGAAGTCCCTACGCCGGAAGAACTGATCCGGTATGCTGCGGCAGAGATCCGGAGACAGGCAGGATGAAACTGTCCCATGCACAAAACAGACAGCCGTAAAAAAGAATAAAAAGCAGGAAAGCCCATGAAAACGGTGTGGAACCGGACATGGGCTTTCCTTATGTCAGAAACCATATAAGAAGGAGGTTACGCATGGCAAGAAAGTTACAGCTTGTGTCGCAGCTGGCAGACCAGACCGCCCATGATGTCACGCGGGGCGTAGACAACTGGAAGAATTATCTGGACAGCGCGTCACGGCTCTATAAGTACAAGTTTGAAGACCAGCTCCTGATCTACGCACAGCGGCCGGATGCCACGGCCTGTGCGTCGATGGAACTGTGGAATGAAAAAATGCGCCGCTGGGTGAAGGCAGGCTCTAAAGGCATCGCCCTGATCCATGAAAACGAAAACGGCAGACCCCGACTGGAATATGTCTTTGACGTGTCCGATACCCGGCCTGTGCGCGGCGCAAGGATGCCTTACCTGTGGGAAATGAGGGAAGAACACCACCCGGCTGTTGTTGCCGCACTGGAGAAACAGTACGGAGTGGGAAGCCAGCAGGATCTGGGAAGCCGCCTGATGGAGACAGCTTCCAGTATTGTAGAAGAAGCCTACCCGGAATATCTGCGTGATCTGGCCTATGACGCAGAGAACAGCTTCCTGGAAGAGATGGACGACCTCAACCGGGAAGTATGCTTCCGGGACACCCTGACGGCCAGCGTCCAGTACACGCTCCTTACCCGCTGCGGCCTGGACGCTTCTGACTATCTGGAGGATGACGATCTCCGGGGAATCACGGAATTTTCCACCCCTGCCGCCCTGCACCATCTGGGCGATGCCGCAAGCACTATCTCCATGGGAATCCTCCAGGAGATCGGGCGGACGATCCGGAGCTTTGACCGGGAACAGATAAACGAACAGCAGAAAAAGAAAGAAAAACCGCTTGAAAATGCCGCTGACATCGGTTATACTAAAGACACAAGGAACTTTAACACTTTAAAGCGTGAAAATCAGGAAAGGAGCATACAACATGACAGAGCTGACATACAGGAAGAACGGGGATTATCTGATACCGGATCTGGTGATGGACGGGGAGGAAGAAGCGGAGGAAATCCTGTTAGGGAAATACGGGCTTCTGAGGCAGACCTTCCTGAAGGAACACCACCACGGGACGTACACCTCCATGTTGCTGACGGGGAGGCTTATGCCGCACCTGAAACAGATCGACGAGCAGGCACAGGAGCAGACAGACCAGATGGTAGCCACAATGATGAAGCAGAGCGGAGTGGACGAGGGACTGAAGGAGCGCGACCAGATGGCCTGGGTGCAGGCGGTCAACAGCTTCACGGCACAGGCGGAGGAAGTGGTGCTGAAGGAGATCGTCTACCGGTAAGTCCGGAAAAGGACGGACAGGAAATAATAAACGGACAACTGAATACAGACAGACAGGAAACGGCGGGTGAGGAACCTGCCGTTTCTGCGTCCGGGGAAAAAGAGATAAAGGAACCGCAGTATTTTCAGTTTTCCCTTTTCCCTACCGTAGAGGAACAGGCAGAACGTATCGCAGAGGCGCAGGAAAAAGACAGACAGGCGAAAAAAGCCGCACATACAACAGACAGGACAGCTCCGCAGGTGACGGACGCAGTGATCGGCCGCGCCCTTACCAGCGGCGGGAATGAAAAAAACAGTATCTTGCGGATCGCCGCATTTTATCAAAAAGATCCCGATGTGGGACAGGCCGCTGCGTTTCTCGCAGAGGAATACAAATCCGGCGGCAAGGGACTTTCCATTGGCGGCAGGGATTATGCCATGTGGTTTGACCGGGACGGTATCCGTATTGCACAGGGGCACACTGCCAATATCCCCGGCGCTGCGCTTATTTCCTGGGAAAAGGCGGCAGAAATGGTGTCCGGTCTTTTGGAAGAAGGGCGCTATGCCGCCCAGGAAACTTTAGATTCCGCAAGGCAGAACGAGTACCGGGAACTGGCGGAAAAGCTGTGGTATTTAAGGCAGGATCTGAGTGATGTGGGAAAGGAAATGGATGCGCTGCCTTTCCTTTCGGAACTTTATGATACTTACCACGGATTTCCTGACTGTACGGAGAAGCTGGCGGAATGCCTGGCGGATCCGGAAACACGGAAGCGTCTGATGTACGAGGTTGACGGGTTTGCCAGGGAATATGCCGGGAACCGCGATCTTCTCCGCTTCCATTTCCATGAACCGTCCAGGCTTGCCGCCCGCATCTCGCTTCTGTCCCATGAGCCAAAGGAATTTACCGCGCTGGAAGGTTTTGAGCCTGCAAGGGCCAGCTTTATCACGGAGGACGAGATCGACCGTATGCTCACCGGGGGCAGCGGCATATCGGAAGGAAAGATGCGGATCTATTCCTATTTTGTGCAGGGACATGACGCAAAAGAGCGAGCCGCATTTCTGCGGGATGAATATGGAACCGGAGGACATGGCCGTACCGGATACAATGAATGGCACGATTCAAAAGGGATAAAGCTTACCCGGAGCGATGAAAATTCCGGCTATGAAGGCTATGACACCGTACGGCTGAACTGGGACAAGGTGCAGAAACGGATCGGGCAGCTTGTTGACAGCGGCAGATATCTGACTTCAAAAGAAATGACCTATACCGCCCAGTATGAAAAGATACAGCTTGCCCGGAACATCGTCACGTTCTATTCCTGCGACCCTAACCGTGAAACGGATATTTCCCCCTATGACCGGAGCTATGATGAGGCGCAGAAAAAGATCCTCACTGCGTTGGGTGATCCGGAGAAAAGCGCGGCGATGTATGAGGACATAATAAAGCGGTTCGCACTGGTGCAGCCGGACGAGCGCAATTACCATCTCATGCAGAGAGCCGTGGACAACATGGGCGCATACCAGAGGGGCGAATATTCCCTGTTCACCCCTCTTTCAGCGGAAACTTTGCAGGAACAGCGGCAGAAAAAGAAAGAAGCGGAAAAATCTTCCGCCAAAAAAGAAGCAAAACCGCTGGATGAACTGGAAGCGGCAGCCCGCGCACTGGCGAAAAAACAGCGCCAGAAGGCAAAAGAAGATTCTAACGGGCAGCTCTCCTTTGATTTTTCCGCCAATGTTCCGGAAGAAGCTGAACCGGAACCGAACGGGCAGGAACTGGCAGAACGGGAAAACATAAAAGCGGATGCCTCCAGAATACTGGAAGAACAGGGATTTGCGGTTTCTGATGAAATGCTGGACACCGTTCTGGAAGAGGCCAAGCAGGAACCGGTAAATGGGGAAGTCCTTGCCCGCCGGACGGAGGAAGCCCTGCACCGGGATGAAAAGGAAGCGATCCTCTCCCAGTATGACCTTGGGTACGGCTATCTGGGCAACGGCCTGACTGTGTGGAACCGTCTGGAAGAAGTATATGGCGATTATAAAACGGTCGCCCATATAAATGCTGACCGCAGTGTGGATTTCTGGGACGATAATCTCCCGGAGATCATCAAAGAGCAGATCCGGCAGGTCGCCGCTACAGCAGAATTGACCATTTCCGCTACCCAGAATGCGCCCGTGTTTACGGAGCCGCCGGAAGAGGAAACGGAACGGACGGAAGAAAAAGAAACCGGAGAACATGAGGCCGGAGAAAATACGGAAAGAAAAGACCGGCCAGGGGAAAACAGGGAAATTCCCGCAGAGAAAATCCCGGAAACAGTGAAACAGAAAAAGACAGCGGCGGCACTCTACCGGGAGACGCTTGCCACCCTGACAGACGTGATCCGGCAGAGCAGTTTTTACGATTACCTGCGTGACCGGGAAACCGATTATGACAGTGCAGCTACTGAACTGAACGGCGAACTCTCTTATTTTATAGAAGATATTGCAAACAGCCGGCCGGAATTATATGAAGCCTTCCACTCTCTTCCAAAGTTCCGTGAATGGATGGTAGAGGACATTCTTCAGCTTACTTATGATGACGTACTCATCGACAGCCGTGACGCACTCTTACGCCATGCAGGGGAAACAGATTTCCCGGAATGGGCGGGGGAACCGTTGAAACAGGAACAGCCTGTAGCGGAAACCGTTACCAGGGAACTGCCTGTCCAGGAACCGGAAAACGAGCATGTAGAGAAATCTGCGCCAGATACTGTCAGAGAGCCTGAAAACACCTACACGGAACCTGCAGAGCCTGACTTAACCCCCAATGTAGAGGAATACCTGAACCTGAAAGCACAGCACCCGGATAAACTGGTGGGTGTGCAGGCAGGCAGCTATTACCTGTTTTATGGGGAGGACGCCAAAACTGCCGCTGCCGCCCTTGGCACAAAGCTGGAGACAAGGGAGATACCCGGACTTGGAGAGACATCCGTCACAGGCGGCGGGACATGGCAGACTATTCTTAAAAAGCTGCTGGAACATGGGCACAGCACTGTGATCGCCGGCCTGGATCCGGAACATGGAGAAGCCGCTTCTTACCAGATCATAAAAGAACGCGATATTGCCGACTACATTCCTCTCGGTATGCAGCTTACCATGGATGGGCGGCGTATGGAGATTGACAGCGTTGATTACGAAAACGGGCATGTGAGTTTAAGAGACCTGGAAATGCAGGGATGGTTCCCCATTTTCCGGCAGGAAGCGGTTCCTTTTGTCCGCGACTGTATAGAGCAGGAATGGGAACGAACCGGATTTGTGACAGATGTTCTGGAAACTGTGGAGGATGAACCGCAGACACAACCCATAGAACCGGAAACGGTTACGGAAAAACTGACGGAAGAAGAAGTTTCCCAGCTGATGGCCAACCCGGAAATGCAGGAAGCCATAGGGCTGATCGAGGATTTTATCCTGGAGGAATACAACGAGGACAGCGTAGATATCCGCAATCCGCGCCAGGTAGGGATTGCCTACGGCGTGACAGACAAGAACGGTTTTGAAGTCCAGGTGGACGTGAACCTGCTGGATTTCTCTATCAGCCAGACTGTAGACGGAAAAGTTGTGGAAACACGGCAGTATGACAGCCTGCGGGAACTGATTGACATGGAGTTGGCTTTCCTTGACTATGACCAGCTCCTTTACCTGGAGCCGCACATTGAAGATCAGCTGGAAGCTGACTTAAACGAACGAATCATGTGGGAACAGACGGCAGGCGCAAGGGAAGGCGTGGAGCCGACGGAGCCGGATGCTTTTGCCGGATGGGAAACGCCTGCGGAGCCGGAAACAACCTCCGGGACGGAAACAGACCGGGAGCCGGAAACGCCTGACAGACAGGACAGGACGATGGAACCGGGAATGCCTGACAGGCAGGAAGAACCTCCGGAAATGGTGGAGATTGAGGGCGGCACGATCGGCGGGGATGATCCCCTGCTCTTTTCCAGCCCGCGTCTGCCCTATGATATTGTGATTGAAAAACTCCGCACAGGCCCCGAACGGGTAAATTTCCATATCACCGATGATGAACTGGGAACCGGCGGGCAGAGAACAAAATGCCAGAACAATGTGGCGGCGATCCGCACCTTAAAGCAGATTGAGGCGGAGAACCGCCTTGCCACGCCCCAGGAGCAGGAGGTTTTATCCAACTATGTAGGCTGGGGCGGGCTTGCCCAGGCATTCGACCCGGATAATGAAAAATGGAACCGGGAACACGCGGAATTAAAGGAACTTTTATTGCCGGAAGAATACGCTTCCGCACAAAGCACGGTGCTGAACGCCCACTATACCAGCCCCACTGTCATCAAGGCGATGTATGAAGCAGTCAGCCGCATGGATTTTGTGCCAGGGAATATCCTGGAACCTTCCTGCGGCATCGGGAACTTTTTCGGGCTGGTGCCGGAAGGATACGGAAAGGCAAATCTGTACGGTGTGGAGCTTGACCACCTGACCGGACGCATTGCCAGACAGCTTTACCAGAAAGCCGACATTGCGATCAGCGGGTTTGAGGACAGCAGCCACCCGGACGACTTCTTCGATCTTGCGGTGGGGAACGTGCCCTTCGGGGAATACAAGGTGCATGACCGGCGCTATGACCGACAGAATCTTCTGATCCATGACTATTTCCTCACAAAATCCCTGGATAAACTGCGCCCTGGCGGCATCGCCGCTTTCATCACCACCAAGGGAACCATGGATAAGCTGGGAAGCAAGGCACGAGAGGAACTGGCGCAGAAAGCAGACCTCTTAGGCGCGATCCGCCTGCCGAACACAGCTTTCAAAGCCAACGCTGGAACCTCTGTGACGGCGGATATCCTCTTTTTCCAAAAACGTGGAAGTGCGCCGGAGAAACTGCCGGACTGGGTGACTATCGGGCAGACAGAGGACGGCGTACCCTTAAATAATTATTTTCTCCAGCACCCGGAGATGGTACTGGGGAAGATGGCATTTTATGAGAATATGTACGGCAACGCCACGGAGACGGCCTGCCTGCCCATCGAAGGAGCGGACTTAAAAGAGCAGCTGGCCCAGGCCATTAACCATATCGCGCCCCCTGACCGGGAACTCCTGCATATGGATACGCCGGAGCCGGAGGCCGGGGAAAAGGCGGAAACCATACCGGCAGACCCCAACGTGCGGAATTTCAGTTTTACGGAGAAAGGAGGGAAACTTTATTTCCGGGAAAATTCCCGCATGAAGCTGGCGGAGCCGGGAAAGACACAGGCTGCCCGGATCCGGGGGATGATCGGGATCCGCGACAGCGCAAGGAAACTCATTGACCTTCAGATGAACGGAGCCGATGATGAAGCAATCCAGGCAGAACAGGCGAACTTAAACCGTCTTTATGACCGGTTCCAGGAAAAATACGGGATCTTAAACAGCGCCGGGAACCGGCTGGCCTTCCGGCAGGATTCTTCCTATCCCCTGCTCTGCTCCTTAGAGGTACTGGACGAAGAAGGAAATTTAAAGCGCAAGGCCGATATGTTCAATAAACGCACCATACAGCACCGGAAGCCTGTGACCAGCGTGGACACGGCGGTCGAAGCCCTGGGAGTATCCATCGGAGAACGGGCCTGTGTAGATCTGGGCTTTATGGCTTCCCTTATGGGAGGAATGGAAAAAATACCGCAGATTGTTTCCGACTTAAAAGGCATTATCTTCAAAGACCCAAAAAGCGGCCCCTTTGATATGGAAAGTGACGGCTGGTACAAAGGATGGCAGGCGGCTGACGAATACCTTTCCGGGAATGTGCGCCGGAAACTGGAAACTGCCCGCGCCGCCGCCGAAAAATACCCGGAATTTGCTGTAAATGTGGAAGAACTGGAAAAGGTTCAGCCTAAAGACCTGACTGCACCGGAAATCAGCGTCCGCATCGGATCCCCTTGGATAGATACAAAATATTATAAGCAGTTTATGTTTGAACTGTTCCAGACCCCGTATCATTTACAGGGAAGGAAAATCAATATTGTCTATTCGGACGTTTCCGGTGAATGGAGCGTCCGCGGGAAAAGTGAGGACAGCCGGACAAACACCCGCGTCTGGAACACTTACGGTACGAAGCGTATCAATGCGTATGCAATTTTAGAAGCCAGCCTGAACCAGCGGAGTGTCCAGATCTTCGACACCCATTATGACGCGGACGGCAAGGAGACCCGCGTGCTGAATGAGAAAGAAACGGCAATCGCCCAGCAGAAGCAGGAAGCCATGAAAGAAGCATTCCAGAACTGGATATTCAAAGACCCCGACCGGCGGACTGACCTGTGCGCTACTTACAACCGGATGTTTAATTCCATGCGCCCCCGCGAATATGACGGGCAGCACATCAATTTTATCGGCATGAACCCGGAGATCCATATGGAACGCCACCAGAGGAATGCCGTCGCCCGCTCCCTTTACGGAGGGAACAGCCTGCTGGCCCATGTGGTAGGCGCGGGGAAAACCTATGAAATGGTAGCTACCGCCATGGAAAGCAAGCGGCTGGGTCTGTGCAAAAAATCCATGATCGTCGTGCCGAACCATTTAACGGAACAATGGGGCGGCGATTTCCTGGCGCTCTATCCCGGCGCAAATGTGCTGGTAGCTACAAAAAAGGATTTTGAACCGAAGAACCGGAAAAAGTTCTGCGCCCGTATCGCCACCGGCGATTTTGACGCGGTGATTATCGGCCATTCGCAGTTTGAAAAAATCCCGATCTCCCCGGAGCGGCAGAAAGCGATTATTGAGGAACAGATTAACGAAATCGTAGACGCAATCGCGGAAGCAAAAGCAAATAAGGATGAAAAATTTACGATCAAGCAGATGGAGCGCACGAAAAAGAACCTGACCGCAGATCTGAAAAAACTCCATGACAAGAAAAAAGACGACACCGTATATTTTGAAGAACTGGGCGTTGACCGCCTGTTTGTAGACGAGGCGCATTCGTTCAAAAACCGCGTGAAACGTTGCCG
>DERU01000200.1 GCA_002361095.1 Lachnospiraceae bacterium UBA3332 | reverse complement strand
TAACGGAGGGCGGGGGAGGCGCCTCCCCATAAATATTAAAAATTTTTAAATTTCATCACAAGCCTTAATTTTTTTTGGAGAATAGTGTAAGATAAAAATATCCGGCTTTTAAAAGGCCGTAAAAATACAAACCAGAAGGTGTACTCCTATGAAAACTTACCGGAAAAGAAAAATCTTTTCTTTTATCATAACGGCAGTTCTGGGCCTTAATTTGGCGGCGGCTTCTTTTTTGCCCGCCCATGCGGCGCAGACCGATTACCAGGCCCTTGCAGAAAGCAACAAACTCATGACGGTGGAAAGCAATGAAATCCCGGGCTGGCCCCAGGGCCCTGCCGTCAGTGCCAAGTCGGCCATTTTGCTGGAAGCCAACACAGGTACCATCCTTTATGAAAAAAACATCCACGAAAAACTTTATCCCGCCAGCACGACCAAGATCCTGACCGCCTACATTGCCCGGCAGCATTCTTCCCTGGACGAGACCGTGGAATATTCTGCCGAAGCAGTCAACAGCATCAACTGGCTGGAAGATGCCAACATCGGCATCAAAGTAGGCGAATCGCTCACCATGGAGCAATCCCTGTACGGCCTGATGGTCGGCTCGGCCAACGAATGCGCCAATGCCATCGGAGAACACATCAGCGGCAGCATTCCCGCATTTGTGGATCTTATGAATGAAACGGCACAAAAACTCGGCTGCACAAATTCGCATTTTGTCACCACCAACGGCATACACGATGACGAGCATTACACTACCGCACATGACCTGGCCCTTATTGCACAGCAATATTTTTCCGATGAACTCCTGTGCAAAATGTCCAAAACGGGAAGTTATGTAATCCCCCAAAGTCCCACCCTTTCCCGGGAACTGATCCCAAACAGCAAAAATAGCCTGCTTCCCGGAAAGCCCTATGCCTATGAATACCTGGTGGGCAGCAAGACAGGATATACCAGCATTGCCCGGCAAAGCCTCGTCTCCTGCGCGGAAAAAGACGGATTGAAACTGATTTGCGTAGTGATGCAGGATGAATCGCCCATGCAGTTTACGGATACGGTGGATCTTTTTAATTACGGGTTCAGCAATTTCAATGCCGTCAATATAGCGGCAAACGATACCTCCTATAACGTCCGGGGAAGCGGCAGCTTCATGACGGAAAGCGATATTTTCGGCAGCGGAGACCCCCTTCTTTCCATCGACCCGGATGCCTATCTGGTGGCCCCTGCGGATATATCCTTTCAGGATGTCACTTCCTCCCTGCGTTATGACAACTTGTCCCAAAACCAGGCGGCCCTTATCACCTATACCTATCAGGGGAAAATTTTGGGCATGGCTCCCGTACTATTATCCCACCGGACGGAATTTTTTGATTTTGACGCGCTTCCCTCCATTCCAGCCCAGGCCAGGGATTCCGGAACGGTATCTGACGCAGCCGCCCTGCAAAAAAATGCGGCCCAGACGGTAAAAAATAAAGATGTCCTCCTTTTGGACGTGAAAAAAGCGGCAATCGCCGCCGGTTGTATCGCCGGTCTGCTGCTGATTCTTCTTATCTTCTGTAAAATCGTGCATAACCGCAGGCTCAGCAAACGCCGCAGGACGATTATGAACCGCCGCAGACGGCGCAACAACCTTATCAATTTGGACCGTTACACCAAAAACCTATAAAAAAATGTGCGCCGTGCGCACACGCCGCGTCGGGCGCGGTTGCCGTCAGGCAACTCTTTCCTTACGCGCAAGTACGCATTACCATTTTTTTTATACGATAGGAAATGAAATTTCCTATCGTATAAAAAAAGCCGGAAGAAACCGCACTGCGATTTTCTTCCGGTTCCCTTTTAGATTTCCTTTTTCTCCTTCTCCCGATGCCGGTGCATTCTTCTCAATTCTTTGATCCGCTCCTTTTTCTGCCGGATTTTATCCACTTCCTCTTCCGGAATCAGCCGCGTTGTCTTGATGGCAAAAACCGTGTCATCATCCGTTTTTTTAATCCGGATTTTACCCTTCATAAAACCATGCACCTCACAGTAGGAAAGACTGTAGTAGTGCTTGCTGTTTTGGGAAAACCATTTGATTTTACGACGCAGGTTTCTGTGGCACAGATAACATCTTGTGGAAATCACTTCCTTGTCTGTCATTAACGTTTCTTTATCCGGAAATGCCCGCGAGATATATTTCGCATAATTGTCAAATACAATGTGAATCTCACTCCTGTGATCCTGCGGCAGGCAAAACGTGTCGAAAGAGACCCGCTGCAGTGCAATGGGATCCTTAATCCGCTGCAAGACCTGCGCCGTATATACCGCGTCGCTGATCGCCCGGTGGAACGGTTCCCCGGCAGAAAGCCCCAGATAACTGACCGCATACTCAAGGCTTTTCCGGCTCTTTTGATCCTCATAGGCAATGCTGAAAAGCTTCTGCACGTCAAAAAAGCGCAGCGGGCCGTTTCCCAACGGCTCCATACCGAAAAACACCATATTCTTCTGCAGTTCCGTCAAATCCATGGGCCCCCAGGTAGCAAACATCACGCTGTCGCCGCACCAATCCAAAAAGTCCCTCATCACTTCCGCAAACGTCCTGCGGTTTTCCAGGTCCGACATATGAATCCGAATCAACCGCTCCGTAACCTTGTGCATCTCATTATAAACCTGCGGCTTGATCATTTCATGAAATGTATCCATGGTTTCCATACGGCTGTTGAGCTTCACGGCACCTATTTCGATGATTTCAAACGCCAGCATTTTACTTCTCTCGTCATTGGCCTCAGACGCCTGATTCCACTCCAAATCCAAAACAATATAATTCATGCCGCTCTCTCCCGTTACCCAAGCCATGGCGGATACATTTCCCGCTTTTGATCCGTTCCCGTCTTCCATTAAAACATTGTAGCATGATACCTGCCCCTATGCAAGAAAGACGTAATTCTTTCTGCGCAAATCAATTTTCGGTATTACGGTTTTTGGGCTTTTTCTTTTAAACGGGCATACCGCCTATCCACTTCCAGTTGTAAGGCTTTTACCACTTCCGCATATTCCTCCCTGAGCAAATGTCTGGTTCTTCCCATTCTGGAAAGCCAGTCCGTTACCGGCTGTTTTTTTCCCATTTCCTCCGGGTCATAAGTGATACGCGTGGTTCCCTGCTCCACCTCGTATAGCGGAAAGAAGCAGCAATCCACGGCTGCAGAGACGACTTCCCTTTCGTTCTCCGGTTTATCGTTCCAGTTTAACGGACACGCGGACAGCGCTTTTACATACGCCATACCGAATCCGTTTGCGTACGCTGCGGCCTTTGCTGCTTTCCTGATAAAATCTGCGGGATTGCTTTCCGCCACGGTTGCCACGTACGGGATTCCTGCCGCTGCCATAATCTGCGCCGTATCCCGATGGAAAAAATCTTTCCCAAATCCGTCTTTTCCCACATGGGAGGTTGCGCTTTTCGCACCGTAAGGAGTGGAGTAAGACAATTGATATCCGGTGTTCATATAACCGCCGTTGTCGTATTCAAACAAAATCATCTTCTGGTTCCGGCATGCCGCCCCCAAGGCAGAACCAAGTCCGATATCCATACCGCCGTCGCCGCTGACCATAACAAAGGTAATTTGTCCTTCCGGCATCTCTCCCCTTCTTTGTTTTTCCTCAAAAACGGCTATGATTCCCCCCATGGTTGCCGGGCCGTTCTGAAACAGATTATGCACATAGGGCACCCGAAACGAGGTTTTCGGATAAGCGGTTGTCACCACCATGCCGCAGCCGGTGTGAAACACAAACACCACATTTCCCTCAATGCCCCGCATCAAAAGGTTTAGGTTCACCGGAATCCCGCAGCCCGGACACGCGCCGTGCCCACAGGCGAGGCGCTTGGGCATTGCCAGGGTCTCCCTGACACTCCCTCCCTTTACACGCATAACTTGTTCTTCGGAATCATAAGAACAGGACGTAAGTCCGGGCGTCATATCCCCGGGCCGCAAAGCGTTTTCTTTTCCGGCTTCCGGATTTTTGTCCAAAGCTTCTGCCCCATAGTACGCAAAATCACAGGCTGTCTCCTCCCTGCAGGCCGCAAACAGCCTGACCGCATCCTCTTTATAAAAGTCCGTTCCCCCAAGCCCGTATACTCTGGCAAGGATTTTTCCCCCATAACCGAAACGCTGCATGCAGGCCCTAGTCTCCAACGACAAGTTTCCGCCTCCCGCCCCGTAGCTGTCCTGCCTGTCCCCAACCAGAATGACCTTTGCGTGCCGGCATGTCTCCCACAGTTCTTTTGCCGGAAAAGGACGCAGCACCAAAAGCGTAACCACACCGGCCGCCGTTCCTTTTTCCCGCAGTTCGTCCACTGCTTCCCTGGCAGTCTCAAAAGCCGAACCCAAAAGCACCAGCACTGCTTCCGCATCCTCCGTGCGGTATCCTTCCACTTTTTTGTAAAACCGTCCGGAAAGCTCTCCGTATTCGTCAAAAACAGGTTGGATTCTCCCTCCCGCCCGTTCCATCGCCTGATGCAATTCATATTTATTTTGCAGGATATCCTTTTCCCCCATATAGGAACCGATGGTGACGGGGTTTTCTACATTTAAAGCATTTTCCCTGCGTGTAAAGGAACCGATATATTCCTGCACCGTCCGGTCCTGTGAAAAAACTTTACACTTCCGTTTCTGATGGCTGGTAAAAAAACCGTCGTATGCAACGGCCACAGGCAGCATAAATTCCTCGGCCAGCTTCAGCGCCATGAGGTTCATGTCGTAAACCGCCTGCGGCCTTGGCGCAAACAGGATCAGCCACCCTGCGTTTAAAAGATACATGATATCGCTGTGATCCCCTTTAATACACAGCGGGCCGGATACGGTACGGCAGGCCACATTCATCACCATCGGCATCCGTGTTCCGGACTGTACCGGCATTTCCTCCAGCGCATATAGCAGCCCGTTTGCACTGGTGGCACCAAAGACCCGGCCTCCGGCTGCGCTGGCGCCGTAACAAATACCGGCCGCGCTATGCTCTCCCTCCGCAGCGATCAGACGAATATCCGTTTTCCCTTCCGCCCTCCACATATCCAGATTTTCCGCAATCTGGGTGGACGGCGTGATGGGATAATACCCCATCACATGATACCGGATCTGCCGGGCGGCGCGGGCAGCCAGTTCATTTCCGTTTGCAAAGACCGTTTCCTGTTGTTCCATGCTTGTATTTCCTCCTTTTTTATATGCTTCCTTTTGTATCTGCCGTCAAATATTATTCTTCCCCTTTCGTCAAAGCCTGTGTAGGACAAACATTTACACAGCGCAGACAGCCCTTGCAATATTGATAGTCAGGCCCATGGTTCACCATGGTATCCATCCCTTTATAGATGCCCGGCCTAAACCGGAAGACCATATCCGGACAAGTGCTGTCGCACAATCCGCACTGAATGCATTTTTCCGGATGAAATACAGGAATAAAACCTTCCCTGCCTGCCGAAAGATTATTTTGGACACTGTTTCCTGCGGCCGGATTCATTCCTCCTATCACACCCTTAAAGGATCCCGCATAGGGCTCCTGCATACTGTCCAGTCCACAGCCGGCGGGCGACTGCGGCAGCTGCTCCACCTGCCGTCCCTCTTTTCCGCACAAGAACCCTTGCCGGTCACAAACCGCCTGATATCCTTTTTCCATTCCGGCAAGATTTGCCTTCCACAAATCGGGATACTTTTTCCCGATGCTCTCCTGCCCCAGCTTTTCCAGTCCTTCTATCGCCAAAAAACCGCTGGCTGCCGCCATCGCCCCCAGCATCACCATGTTTAACCGACATTTACACGACCTTGCCAAATTTCCCGCATCCAGACAATAAAGCGTCCCCGTCTGCACACCGTATTGCTCCGCCGCCTCCCTGCCCGACATGCGGGTATTTAAGACAATCTGCGTCTGCGCAGAAATCCCTGCAAATACAGGATAGGACTTTGCCATGGCTTCATGAAAGATTCCCAACAGATGGGGGGACAGCACCGGAGCGTTACGCAATATTTCTTCCTCCCCTTCCCGATACCGGACAAAAGCGCGTACCGGAGAGCCTTTTTTTTCCGAACCGTAACTCGAAAAGCTGGACACGTTCAATCCCATATGCAATGCCCCCAATTCGCCCAGCATCTTTCCGGCCAGATTGGCCCCTAGACCTCCAATGCTCTCCATACGTATTTCGTAATATCCGTTCTCATCCGTGCAGGGTAAAATTTTTTTTGCTTTCTCGCAGTAATCGTTCATCTTTCCTCTCATTCTGCCGTTTAAAACGGCCCGATACCTATAACAAATTGTTATCTTTAGCTTGTACAAAATCTTTTATTTTATGAATCTGCGATTGTGCGCCGCTCCAATCCGTTATATAATAAAGGAAGATATTGCGGTAAACGAAAGGAGAGGCGCATGAAGGAAAAAATATTTGACGTTTCGGCCTACGCCAAAACAGCAAGACAGGCGGTCGCCGAGGGCATCGTCATGCTGCGTAATGAAAATCATATCCTTCCCCTGGCTGCCGGGGAAAAAATTGCCCTGTTTGGCAGGGGGCAATTCAATTATTACAAAAGCGGAACCGGTTCCGGCGGTCTGGTAAACACCAGCTATGTAACCGGGATTTTAGAGGCTCTTTCAGACAGCAATTTTGTCCTCAATGAAGGCCTGAAAGCCACCTATGAAAAATGGCTTCTGGAGCACCCTTTCGACGCGGGCGCCGGATGGGCCGCCGAACCCTGGTTTCAGAAGGAAATGCCGCTGACAGAGGAAATTGTACGTGCCGCCCGGAAGGATTCCGACACAGCCGTTATCATCATCGCAAGAACCGCAGGGGAAGACCAGGACAATAAAGCCGAGGAAGGCAGCTATTTACTTACCGGGGAAGAAGAATCCATGCTCCGGATCGTTTGTAACATTTTTGACCGGACAGTGGTTCTTTTGAATGTGGGGAACATCATTGACATGAAATGGGTAGACGCTTACCGGCCTTCCTCCGTTTTATATGTGTGGCAGGGCGGTCAGGAAGGCGGCAGCGGCGTTTTGGATGTGCTTTCCGGAACGGTATCCCCCTCCGGAAAACTTGCGGACACCATCGCTTATGATATCTCGGATTATCCCTCCACCAAAAACCACGGAAACGACTCCCAAAATTTTTATGAGGAGGACATTTACGTAGGCTACCGCTACTTTGAAACTTTTGCCCAAGATAAAGTGCTTTATCCCTTCGGCTTTGGCTTATCCTATACCACCTTCGCGCTAAACAATACTGACGTTGTCTGCGACGATGCCGGAATCCATATCCATACCGAGGTCACCAACACCGGAAAACACACCGGGAAAGAAGTGGTACAAGTCTACTGCCAAGCGCCGCAGGGTCTGCTGGGCAAACCCCTCCGTTCCCTTTGCGGCTTTGCGAAAACCCAAAACCTATCGCCGCAGGAAACACAAAAACTTACCGTTTCCTTTTCCTGGGATACCATCGCTTCCTACGACGATGGCGGCGCGACCGGCCATAAATCCTGCTGGGTGCTGGAAGAAGGGGAATACCTTTTCTATGTGGGAACCGACGTAAGAAGCGCTGCCTGTGCGGGTAAAACGGTTCTTGCAAAGACCCACGTAACGCAGGAACTGGAAGAGGCCTGCGCTCCCGTGACCGCCTTCAACCGGCTTAAACCGGAAACCGGAAAAGCCGGTCAGGTTCTCCCCGGCTATGAGCCGGTTCCCCTGCGCACCATAGAGCCCTCCCAAAGGCGGCTCGCACAGCTTCCCCCCGATACTGCCTGTTCCCGGGACTGCGGGTACAAACTTTCCGATGTGGAAAACCAAAAAGTATCCATGGAACAATTCCTTGCGCAGCTTACCGACGAAGATCTATGCTGCATCGTACGCGGAGAAGGCATGTGTTCCCCTAAAGTCACGCCGGGTACGGCCGGTTCCTTCGGAGGCGTCACACAACGGCTGTTGGATTTTTCCATTCCCATCGCCTGCTGTTCGGACGGCCCCAGCGGTATCCGTATGGATTGCGGAACCATTGCCTTTGCAATGCCAAACGGAACCTGCCTGGCCTGCTCTTTCAATGAAGCACTTTCGCAGGAACTGTATGAGTGGGAAGGATTGGAACTGCGCAAAAATAAAATCGATACCCTTTTGGGCCCCGGAATCAACATCCATCGAAATCCTTTAAACGGGCGCAACTTTGAATATTTCAGCGAAGATCCCCTGTTAACGGGAAAAATGGCTTCCGCCCAATTAAAGGGAATGGGTCTTTATGATGTCACGGGAACCATCAAGCATTTTGCCTGTAACAGCCAGGAATACCGCCGCAATTTTGTGGAAGCGGTCGTTTCCGAACGCGCGTTACGGGAAATCTACCTGAAAGGCTTTGAAATTGCGGTCAAAGAAGGAAAAGCCTATTCCATTATGACCTCCTACAATCCGATAAACGGATTCTGGTCTGCGAGTAATTACGACATGCTCAACACCATTTTACGCAAGGAATGGGATTATGACGGAATTGTAATGACCGACTGGTGGGCAAAAAGTAACGACGAAGGCAAACCCGGCGCCGTGGAAAACACTGCCGCCATGGTACGCGCCCAAAACGACCTCTTTATGGTAACCGCCAGCGCAGCGGAAAATACCCAAAACGACAATTCCGCAGAAAGCCTGCAAAAAGGAACCGTAACCAGAGGCGAATATTTGCGCTGCGCTGCAAATATCTGCAGATTCCTGTTACGCACTCCCGCTTACAGGCGGATGCTCGGCGAAGAAACCGAACTCGACAGGCAGCTGGCGGAAATTGCCGCGCAGGAAACAGAAAGTTACGGTGAAATTGTCCGCCTTTCCCTTCCCAAAGACGGACTGCTCCCGATTGAATCGGTAAAAACCGAAAAAAGCGGCTCCACTGTTTTTGAGATCAGCGTCAGCGAACACGGCGTTTATACGCTGGAACTTACCTGCCGTGTGGTTGGCCTAAGCAGCCTTGCGCAGGTTCCCATGACTATTTATCAGGATAAGCAGCTTTTAAAAACCGTCTCTTTGAGCGGCGACAACACCGAATGGCAAAAGGAAGAGGTTTCCCTAAATCCCATTCTGCAAAATACTGTTTTCCTTAAGTTTTATTTCGGGCAGAGCGGTATGGAACTGCAGGAGGGCCGGTTGGTCCTGCAAAACCCCCTGAAAGAAAAAGAGAACTAAAAAAATTCACCGCTCCCGCTGCCGGTTAAATTCCAAAGGCAGCGGGGCGGCCCTTATCACTCCTACCATATGGATCACATCATCCCAGGATGGCTTTGTAAATATCGTAATCCTCCTGCTTGAAAACATTAAACACTACTTTTTCTATCCGCGTATCAGTCCGCAAAAAATCCATGACCGTCTGTACCGCAATTTCCGCCGCCTTTTTCTGCGGAAAATGAAACTCACCTGTGGAGATGCAGCAAAATGCAATGCTCTTTAATCCCTTATCAGCTGCCAATTCCAAACAGGATTTATAGCAATCTGCCAGCTGTTCACAATGTTTTTTTGTTAAGACGCCCGATACAATCGGGCCGACTGTGTGAAGCACATAGCTGCACGGAAGATTGAAAGCAGGTGTAATTTTCGCCTTTCCTGTCGGTTCGTCATATCCCTGCTCTGTCATTAACTTATCACAGGCCAAACGCAGCTGGATACCGCTGACGCTGTGGATGATGTTGTCCACGCAGGAGTGGCAAGGTATGAAACATCCCCTTAAAGCACTGTTCGCGGCGTTTACAATCGCATCTATCTTTAATGTGGTAATATCGCCATGCCAAAGGATAAGACGGTTATGGATGGGAGATACGGGTAAAGTGTCGCTATCCGTAATGCCTTTTTTCCTGACTTCCTCATTTAGATACTCGTCCTGTACCTTGAGAAATTCTGTCCCAATCGGACGGGGAGAACGGATATTCATAAGACTTCTAAGAAGCCGCTTCTGTTCCTCTGCATTGTCCGGGATATCCGAATCCTTATACTGCGGCAGTTCTGATAATAGCGCCTGAATCAGATACAGCCTTTTTTCGCTATGGGTCATGGCTCAATCCTCCTTTATTCCCGAAGCCTTTTGTAATGCTTCTGCCTTGCCATTCTCCACACGCCATAAACCATAATAGCCTGTAAGTGCGCCGCCAAAAGGCCTCCCTGCACTTTTCGCCTCTCAGTTGTAATTTCTTTTATTACATTTAGAACCTTATCATGTTCTTAATGCAATGTCAATAGTTACATCAATAGATCACATTATTTCATCTGTCATCATCCGCCTGATAAATACCCGCATATTCTCCGTCAGAAATTTCAAGGTGTGCGGGCGTTCCCGGATAATATATAATGACAGTCCCATCGTCGCAGGTATAAATCCTCCAGCTATTTTATGAAAAAAATACCTGAAGAGCCAGGCGGCAGTCAACATAAATACTGACGATGTTTATACGCTTTTGCTTAAAGCAGATTCAAAACCTCCCCGATGTCTCCACTGATACAAATGGATTTTTTCCTGATTGCATCAGGAGCATATGCCTCCCCGTAATTCAGGCAGGCATAAACGGCATCCTTCCATTCCGACACCATGCGCCAGAAACTATATTTTACTATAGCTGGCGTATTGAATCCGACTGCTGCCTCTAAAAACAGCACTTTCATGTTTTGATGTCTCCGCAGGAAGTCCGCATAACGCTCCGAAGCGCGATGCCAGCCTTCATCCTCAACAAAGGTATTATCCGCGCGGAGGTTCACACTCATCGGCCTGCCGCATTTAGGACAGTACGGAACAAGTTCGGTTGGAACTGCCATTTCCGGTGTGATACCTTCAGGCAGGATCAATACACCATTCCCGTCAATCATGTATCCCTGTGCCTCCACCATTTTGCGGACCGCATCCCCGTTCTCATATGTCATCCGGTGACACGGACTGCTGCACTGGAATAAACCATAATCACCCTGCGTATAGAATAATCTGCGCTTATCAAACCCGGCTTTCTGAAAACAGTGATCTACATTGGTAGTCAGCACAAAATAGTCCTTATCCCTGACCAGTTCAAATAATCTATCGTAGACCGGATTCGGTGCATCCATATATCGGTTGATATAAATGTACCGGCTCCAGTAGGCCCAATGTTCTTCCAATGTATGGTATGGATAAAAACCGCCCGAATACATATCACTGAAATGATACTTTTCAGAAAAGTCCTGAAAATATCTGTCAAACCGCTCACCCGTATAAACAAAGCCAGCGGAGGTTGAAAGACCGGCCCCTGCGCCAATGATCACCGCATCCGCATGAGCCAATGCTTCCCGCAGCTTATTGATACCATCCGGCATATTGTCTGATTTAGGGATTCTCCTGCCGAACATCGTACGCACCGCCTTTCCTTATACACTCTTGCTTTATTATGTGGCATATATCAAATCCACTCTTATTTTGATGCAATGTTTTTCATTACATCTTTTAAATATACTATACCACTTTTTCAGTTGTAATGTCAATAGTTACAATAATATTTTTCAAAAAAATGCAAGGCATTCGGATGATTCCTATAATGCCTTGATTTTCAACCTGAAAAATATTCAGGATTTCTTCATGATTCATGACCCGATAAGCGCCCCGGATATCATCCGCTTTTTTGGCAGACTGTAGGTATAGGTAGGATTCATCAGCGCCAGCTTTGCATTACACTGCGGGTAATCCCGCCTGGTCTTGATCCTTTTTTTCCATTGGTAATCACCGTGCCGCCAGGATTTCCACGATTTCATCATAGATCCCGTTTTTTTAATGGAACCGCCCCTGTAAGCCAGCAGTACATTCTCCCCGTAATGGTTTAAAAAGCAGGCCGGAAATTCCTTCACACATCCCTTTCCCGGGATGGCTTTTGTTGCGTTTTCAAAAATAAAGTTGTTCATATCCTGCTTTCCCCCGCTCTTTTACCGTATATCGCAGCCAGATTCCGTCACCCTTTAGTTTCTTTACCTCTTTCAGGGTAAATGCAACGGGCGGTTTCACAGGAAGGAAATCCGGCCACTCAAAAATGGATACGGATGTCGTATTTCCGTCCGCTACCGGGGAGATGACAAGACTTAATTCATCCAGTACCCCCGCCTGTAAGAACGACCAGTTTGTAACTCCGCCGCCTGCAATCATCAGCCGCTTAATGCCAAAGGAAGTTTTGAGCTTTTGCAGCAGAAGCGCACAGTCCAGCGTCTTCTTTCCTGCAAAAAGATAGGATATATCAAATTTTTGCAGATAAGAAAGGTAAGCATCCGAAACCTGTTCTGTCAGAACTTCAACCACATGGGCTTTCGGACGCCCCTTTTTTTCTATATACTTTGCGTTCCATCCCAGAATGCCCTGCGGGTCAAGAGAAATAATATAGTTTTCCACATCTGATTTGGCAATATAATCTTTTCTTGGGTACTTCTCCTGATCCGGCAGACTTTCCGGGGCCAATCCTGCCGAATAGCTTCCCTGCATGGTTACTGTGCCATAC
The DNA here is from genome assembly GCA_002361095.1 of Lachnospiraceae bacterium UBA3332. Classification (GTDB taxonomy): domain Bacteria; phylum Bacillota; class Clostridia; order Lachnospirales; family Lachnospiraceae; genus Gallintestinimicrobium. Next base: position 7,422 of record DERU01000200.1, on the reverse strand, counting down.
AGGGTTGCCTGGCAGCCAAAGAATTCCCGCAGTCTGCCATACTCCCCGCGCACCGGCACATTTTCGGGCATGGACATATATCCGCCGTCTATTTTTCCATCCAGGGAACTTAACATATGACAGATTACATAGGGTCTTTCCATCGTCTGAACCTCCTGCTTTTCTTCGTCTCCGGGCCGCTGAATTTTCTTATAAATCAGATTATAAAAAAAACGAGACCCCGGCAGAAGTCTCGTTTCGTTATGCAGTATATACGATAAGGTTGCAGCTCAAAATATTTATGGTTTCCTGCAAAGCGTCAGGTTTTACCTGTCACTTCTTTCAGGGCATCCAAAACATGGGAAACCGTTACGGAAGGTTTCCGGGAATGCAGAAGCCCAAAAGGAATGGCATGCTTCCATGCCACCGGAATGACCTTCAAAAGCGGATGAACGCTTGTCCATCCTTTAATTGCCATCAGGATGTCATTCGTATTTTCACAGCGGTTAAACACATCCACGCTGTAAAAATCAAAATCTACAATGTGTATCTGCGGATGGTTTTCCCAAATGTCATCCCTGAGCCGGTCTATATAATGGCTCCATCCCCGGCGCATCAGCATCAGGTTCTCTCCATACAAATCCTCCGGTGTCAGAATACTTTTATCCGCAAGGGGATGATGAATCGAAACGGCACAGCAGAGCGGTTCTCTTGCAATCTCCAGTCCCGCACACTTACGCACGTCCAGAAGGGTATCATCAAAAATCCCCGCCACCACATCAATATTCTGTCCCAGATTTTTCAAAATCTCCCTTGCATTTTCCGGTGTGTTTTCAAAAGGAACCAGCTGAAATTTGATTTCCGGATATAAGGCGTGAATATCCGGCCATAATTCCACAAGTATCTGTGCAGGCGTCATGGGGGAAGTGCCGATCCGGATGATATTCTCGTCTTCCTGCATGGAATTTTGGGCGCGTATCACCGAGTCCCTGCAATACAGAATGATGTATTTTGCATCATTGTACAGGGATTTTCCTGCTTTTGTCAGATTCAAACCCCGGTGCGTCCGTTCAAACAGCTTCACGTTCAGTTCCGCTTCCAACAGATTGATCTGTTTGATAACCGCAGTTGGTGTGATATATGCTGCCTCTGCCGCTTTATTAAAACTCCCGGCATCCGCGACCCTGAGAAAGATTTCGAGGTGTGGATTATACATACTATTTTACGCCTTTCCTTCATCTTCATAACTCACGGCTTTATTTTGTAAACCAGTATACCAGAAATCTGTCTATTCTACAATAATACCATATTTTCTATATGGAAATCAATTTTGCGGCCGGGACAGTAGCAGAAACCGACCTTGACTCCGGCTTTTCGGAAATCATAAAATTAGCGCCTTATTTAAGCAATCATACCTTGGACACATTGGTTCAAAAATTGGATGCCTTGCAAGATGTCCATAAAATCAACCGGCTGGCGCCTTTCCTAAGCTCCGAAACCCTGGTGCGCATCTCTGAAAAAAGGCTCGCACAGCATTCCGATTCATTTAAACGCCCACTATAAGAGTACCCATGAAAAAACCGCGCCGCAAGGCTTCGGCGGGCGGCCGTCATCCGTAATACTGCGCCTGTGCGTGCCAAAGTTCATAGTATTTACCTTTTTTATCGGCAAGAAGTTCCTCATGTGAGCCAATTTGCACGATTTCCCCATGATCAAATACTGCGATCCTGTCACAGAACCGGCAGGACGACAGCCTGTGGCTAATATATATTGCGGTCCTGTCTCCTGTAATGCTGTCAAATTTTGCATATATGTCCGCTTCTGCGATAGGATCCAGCGCCGCTGTGGGTTCATCCAGAATAATAAATGGGGCGTCGCGGTACAGCGCGCGGGCTAGGGCGATTTTCTGCGCCTCCCCGCCGGAAATGTTTACGCCATCTTCCTCAAAATTTTTGTAAAGAGGCGTGTCCAGCTTCCCGGGCATTTCAGCATACCGTTCGCCGAAACCAACCTCCTCCATCAACCGTTCCGCTTTTGCCCTATCCCATGTTTTATCACAGGCAATGTTATTGCCCAACGGCAATGCAAACAGCGTATAATCCTGAAAAACTACCGAGAAGAGATGCAAATATTCCCGGTAATCGTACTTGCGAATATTAAAATCATTCATCAGGATTTCCCCGTCCGTCGGGTCATAGAGACGGCTGAGCAGCTTGATAAACGTAGTCTTACCGCTGCCGTTCCTACCCACCAACCACCGCCAGCCTTTCTCCGGCTTTCAGGGAAAGGCTGATATGCTTTAAGGCATATTCTTCCGCACCGGCATACCGGAAACTGACATCGCAAAATTCGATATCAAACTTTTTATCGCTACGCTTTTCGACCGCAAGTAAACCCTGATACATATCGTTTCGGATATCAAAATATTCCATATACGGTATCAGGAACGGCTCATTGTTTTTCAGATCGGACAGCGTGTTAAAAAAGGCAAGGAGGTCTGCGGTCACACGATTCAGATATCCCACGTATTTAATTACGCCGCCAACCGGAAAAATTCCCTTTGTACAATAAAAGCAAACAATCAGATATACACATATCTCAGGAATCTTTGATAAGAGAATATACGGCGTTGTCAAAATCCATGCCTGCCTGCGCGCCCAGGAAAACAGCCGGAGATGCTCCCGGTTCATCCGGGTATCAAACCGTGTTACAATATCCTGCTGCTTATAAATACGCGCATCCATTCCGTTCAAACCATGTCCACGTCCCAGTTGGTTCTCCTTTAGCATCCATTCACCGATCTTCCGGTTCCTTTCCGATGATTTCTTTTGTGTAAAATGGTTGTACCCGATTGAAACTGCCGTAAATCCGATCAGCCCAATCAAAAGAAAAACGGATAGCGGCTCAAAACCCGCCCGTACCATATCCGCAGCCATCTCGGCAAAAAGAATTACGGCCAAAAGCATACTGGTAAAACAGCGGAAAAGTTCTTCCAACCCATTCTGCATGGCAGTAACGCCGTAATTGTTGATATATGCGTTTTCTTTGATTTTTCTGCGCAGGGTGCGGGTATCCGGATCCTCCAACTTAGCATAATCAAGGGATACGGTTTTCCGATTTAATGCGGCGCTTTCGTTATGACGCAATATCTGCAATGCAATATCGACGGACCTGCCCAAAACCGCACCCAGTATATGGATAAATAAGTTGCCAAGCAGCGTAACCGTTACAAGTTCAAAAAGATTTTCTTTGGATTTCCCGTCAGACAGGGCGGTTACAATTTCTGCCGACATCCACAAATTGAAGTAGGGGGAAATATTCTGCAAAAAAATATGCAGAAATTTCAGCGGAAAATACTTTTTATTATAGCCGCAATACCGCCTATATGCGCGCCATGTAATATTTTCCTTACGCATGTATCTCTCCCTCCTTATAATATTTTGCCTGTATCTTAAACATGTGCGCATACCGTCCGTTTTGCGCCATCAGTTCTTCATGGGTTCCGCTTTCCGTGATTGCGCCGTTTTCCAACAGGACGATGCGGTCGCAGAATCTTGTGGATGCGAAACGGTGGGAAATATAAATCGAGGTTTTGTCCTGCGTTAGCGCCCGATACTGCAAATACAGATTATTTTCCGCAATGGGATCCAGCGCTGCCGTCGGCTCATCCAGAATCAGAATCACACTGTCCTTGTAAATCGCGCGGGCAAGTACCAGCTTTTGCATTTCACCGCCGGACAGATCCACGCCGTCGTCATAGATTCCTTTCATCAGGTGCGTATCCATACCGTTTGCCAAGCCCTGGATTTTCTCCCAGATACCGGCCCTCTTCATTGCCAAAACCGCTTCCTCCCGGGCATTTTGACGAGTCAGGTCTGCGCTTGCCACAAACTCAAACACGGAAAACGCAACCGGGGTGATTTCCTGAAATACGGCTGAAATCATGGAATAATACTCGTTTATGTTATATGCCTCCATCTTTTTGCCGTCAATAAGGATTTCCCCTCTGGTCGGCAGATAAAAACCGCAGATCAGCTTAATAAGTGTTGTTTTTCCCGCGCCGTTCAATCCGACAAGCGCGAGACTCTCCCCGCCCGCAATGGTCAGATTGATTCCTTTGAGCGTATAATCTTCCGCTTTGTCGTAACGGTACCACACATCCCGCAGTTCAATTTTGACCGCATCTTTGGGAAGCGCACAGCCTTTGCCGTAATTCATTTTGTTAGGGTAGGAAAAAAAATCCCGGTAATAGTCAATTTGCCCGGCGCGGGTATTGAGTTTTGCGATACTCCGGATGACTCCCTGCAAAAAACCGGCGATACCGCTCACAATGCCAAAATAGAATACAAAATCCCCTACCGTAATTTCACCCGCCAGCCATGTTCCGATCAGGACAAAATATGTCACACCGTTCTGCACAAAACTCATGACACCGGCGAGAAGTGAGGCAAACAGCCCCCGGAGACTGCACTTTTTCTCCCACAGCAGGACATAACTTTGGTAATCTCGCACCATTGCGCGAAGCCACGGCTCCATACCGTAAAGTTTGATATCCTTGGCGGCAGTAAAGTTTTCCGAAAGTTCGTTTAAATAACTAAGTTTCCGCTGTTCTTTTTCAAATGCATGCTTGTGCTTTTCATAATATTGGGGCTGCCACCGGGTCAAAAAATAAGACGCGGCCGATACAGCCGCTACGACCGCAAAAAGCATCGGATGCAACAGACCAAGCAGGGAACCGTATGTGCCGATTCCAACCAATGCAACCAAAAAATCGGAAATATCACGCCAAATAAATTCAAGTGCGCAATTCCCGCCACACGCATCCCCGAAGGAATATTGCTTAATTTTTTTGAAATCCTGCCTTTCGGTATTTTCGTAGTCCATTCCGTCATTTATAAATGCGGACATCTCTGTCTGGTATACGCATGTCGGATAATAAAGTCTGGCACGGCAGTGTATTCAAAAACGCCCGCAAGACATCCAGCAAGGCAATTCCTCCGATAGTACCGGCCACAATCCCGGCAAGTTCCGGAAAGGATGCCCCCCTCCCCAGCGCCTCCAAAAGGATTTTGGAAAAATAAGTCGTTGCTAGCGGAACTATTATGATAAACGGAACCGCCGAAAAGATGTAGACCACAAAGCGGTTGTCGATCCTCCACAGCCGCCTCAATGCCCATACAACAGAACCGATACAGGAATATTTCCGTTTTTCTTTTTTCATAAACCCATCACCGCCTTGGCATGGTTATATCATACCGAAACATAAAAAAGTACAATTTGATGTCAATCGTTAAAAAATTGATGTCAATTGCACTTTTTTACATGGGAAGCAAAACCTCGGTGGAAAACGCGCCATCTTCGGATGCCCGCGTCACATATCCTCCGTATTTTTTTATAATCGCGTCAACCCGTGCGATGCCAAAACCGTGCCCTTCGCCTTTCGTTGTCCGGAAGCCGGACTTCTTCCTGCCGCCCGCCGTATTGGTCATGACAAGGTACAGATAGTTTCCCTTCATCTCCATATAGAGGCGGATTAACCGTCCGGCGGGCGGTAACTCCATGCAGGCTTCTATGGCGTTATCCAACAGATTGCCGATAACAATGCACAGATCCAGTTCGGACACCGACAGCGATACCGGGATCTTCGCTTCGGCCTTCACCGTAATTTCCTTTTGCGCCGCAAGGGATAACTTGCTGTTGAGGATTGCGTCGGCCATGCGGTTGCCGGTCTTAACCACCGTTTCCACATTGGTCAGGTCGTTGTCCAGCATATCCAGATAACTGCAGACTTCCCCGTATTCACCGTTTGCCATGTGGACTTTCATGGTCTGAATGTGATGCCGGTAGTCATGCCGCCACCCGCGCATTTTGTCATACATATTTTCCACTTCGGCATAATATTTTTGCAGAAGCTCGCTTTCAAAAGAGGCGACCTTTTTCGCAAGCAGCCTGTCAAACAGCATATGTACCTCCTTTACAGATACCTGATCAGCGCGGCGTGAACCGCATCATACATACCGCGTCTGACGGGTACGGTATCGCCGTTTATCAGAGTAACTTCCTTCCGCGAAATTTTCTTCACATATTTCAGTCCGACCACATAAGAGCGGTGCACCTTAAAAAACGTGTCGTCCAGCTGTTCGGAGAATTTGGCAAGCGAAATTCTGGTGCGGTATACGCCACCGACGGTGTGTACATGCACATATACGTTCTCCGCTTCCAGATAACAGATATCGGCAAGGGGTACTTTGATATCTTCATCGGCAGTTGCGATCCATACCGACCGCTGGCGATAGCTGAGGTTGCCCACCGCTTTGTCCAGCACGGGGTACAGCTTGGCCGCATGTACAGGCTTTATCAGATAATGAAGCGCGGACACATCAAATCCATCGCTGAAATATTCATAAAATCCCGTAATAAAAATGATTTGAACCGCTGCGCTTTCCAGCCGCACTTTCTTTGCGGCTTCGATACCGCTTATTTGGGGCATTTCAACATCAAGAAGCAATATGTCAAAATCCTTCTCCTCATGATAGTCAAAAAGAAATTGCCTTGCATCTGCATATTGCTTCGCCTCAATAAGGTGACGGTTCCGCCTTGCCCACAATGTGAGCATATCGTACAGATTTGTCCGTTGGGATGCGTCGTCATCACAGATTGCTATTTTCAAGTTCATGCATGTCGGCCTTTCTCATAAATCATGGCAAAATCTCATTATCGAAAATCTCGCATTCCTCCTGCGTCCCGCAAACCACTGTCAAAGGTTCTGCAGATTCATCCGCCGTTTTTATCTGTGCATCCCGCAGCGTAACATTATAAATCCTTGCCCCTTTGGCATAGCCAAAAAGCCCCGCGCTTTCCCCCTCCCTGATACGCAGTCCTTCTATCTTATACCCATTACCATTAAAAACCCCGGTAAACGGACTTTCTTTTGTGCCCACCGGAATCCACTCCTGTGACATTCCAATATCCGCCTGCAGCATATATCTCTGATCCAAACCGTATTTTGAAGTCCCGATTGCCCTTAAGTCAGCCTCATCCGCCACCAAATAGTACAAATTCCCTTTTATCTCCACCGTCTCCATCTCATCCGCACCACTTTTTGTGATTTCCGGTTCGATTGCTTTTTCGTCCCCCGTACTTTCCTCCGCTTTGACCACCGGCATTTCCTCCGCAATCCAAGTCTCGTTGACCACCAGCGATTCCACCGGCTTTTCGGCAGTCTGCCCACATCCTGCGGCACAAACTATCGCAAGACACGCAACAATCCACATTTTTTTCATTTTTATCCTCCGTATTCCACATAATTATATCACTGTAATAATACAATCATATTTAAAATCCGTCAACATATCTTCCAAAGTTACCGCGGAAATCAATTTTGCGGCCGGTACAGGAGGACACGGGTGGCAGGAGGGACAATGGCCCTTTCCCGGGGCGTTA